>NZ_JBLTJC010000283.1:0-13586 GCF_048158785.1 Streptomyces colwelliae
GTCAGTGGTGTATAAGGGACAGGCCCCACTCACAGCCCCCGCGCGAGCGCGCTCACCCGGTCTCCGTACACCGCCGCGGCCACCACAGCGGCGGCGTGCGCCACCAGCCCCGCCCGCCCGTTGCCGACGACGACAGCCGCACCCAGCACCGCGCCCAGGGCGTGAGCCCCCGCGTCGCCGATCATCGTCCGCTCGCCGAGGTCGTCCGGGAGCACGGCACCGGCGGCTCCGATCGTGGCGGCGGCCAGTTCCGCGCCGGGGCCCCGGCGCAGCAACCCCGGTGCGGCGAGGGCGAGTACGGCACCGGCGGCACGACCAGGTCGTACGTCCACGAGGTTGACGAAGTGGGCCGCACCGGCGATCACAACCCCCGCGAGGACCTTGTCGAGAGGCCGCTCCTTGAGCAGCGCCCCGGCGACGAGCCCGGCGGCGGAGATGCCGAACAACTTGACTGCCCCGCTGGTGACTTCACCGTCCCGGAGGGCGGAAAGGTGCGCCCGGAAACCACTCCGTGGGTCACCCGCGCCGACGACATCGTCGTAACCGCCACACACGCCGGCCGCGAGAACCGCGAACCCGGCGGCCGGACGGACCCGCGCGGCGGCGAGGGCGGCTCCGGCGACGGTGGCCGGGGCCGCGTACAGGTCGACGGTCCGGCCGGCATGGTTCTTGCGCTCCCAGCCACCGCCAAGTCCCTTGGCGCGCAAGGCGACCAGGGTCGAGCGGGTGACGGCTGCGGCGAGGGCGAGGGAGGCGGTGCGAGACGTGCGTACGGTCATCCGGCCACCGTACGCGGAGCCCGTACTACCCGTCCGCCCGCGCTGTGGCCAACAGCTCCTCCGCATGCGCCCGAGCCGTCTCCGAGTCCTCCTGGCCGGCCAGCATCCGGGACAACTCCCGTACGCGGTCCTCACCTTCGAGGACCTTCACGCCGGAGCGGGTGACGGACCCGTCGTTGGTCTTCTCGACGAGCAACTGCCGGTCGGCGAAGGCGGCGACCTGGGGCAGGTGGGTCACGACGACGACCTGCGCGGTCTTCGCGAGCTTCGCGAGGCGCCGCCCGATCTCGACGGCCGCCTTGCCGCCGACACCGGCGTCGACCTCGTCGAAGAGGTAGGTCGGCACGGGATCGGTCCCCGCGAACACGACCTCCACGGCCAGCATCACGCGCGACAGTTCACCGCCGGACGCGCCCTTGGCGATGGGCCGCGGCGGAGCGCCCGGATGCGGGGCGAGGAGCAACTCGACCTCGTCGACGCCCGACGGGCCGTAGGCGACCGCACGACCGCCGACCTCGACGCCCTCCGGGTCCTCGGTCTGGCGGATCTCGAACGACACACGCGCGTGCGGCATCGCGAGGGAGGCCAACTCCGCAGTCACCGCCGCGGCGAACCGCTCGGCGGCCTCCGTGCGCGCGTCGGTCAACGCCTGGGCAAGACCGCCCAGTTCACCGCGCAGCGCGTCCCGCTCGGCGGTCAGTTCGTCGATGCGCTCGTCGTCGCCGTCGAGTTCGGTCAGCCGTGAGGCACCCTGCTCGGCGTACGCGAGCACGGCGGTGATGTCCGCGCCGTACTTCCGGGTGAGCGCGTTGAGGGCGGCCCGGCGTTCCTCGACGGCGGCCAGCCGCAGCGGATCGGCGTCCAGGTCGTCGGCGTACCCCGCCAACTCCCCCGCCACATCGCCCAGAAGGATGCCGATCTCACCGATCCGGTCGGTGAGCGAGGCCAGCTCGGAGTCGTGCGACCGTACGGCCTCCAGGGCCCGCTGCGCACCCGCGACGAGGGTCGCCGCGTCGATGCCCTCGGGGTCCTCGGGGTTGCCGGCTAGCGCAGCGTGCGCGGCCGTCGCGGCGGACGCCAACGCCTCGGCGTGCCCGAGCCGTTCGGCCTCGGCGGCGAGTTCGACGTCCTCCCCGGGACGCGGCTCGACACCCGCGATCTCGTCGAGGCCGTAGCGCAACATGTCGGCTTCCTGGGCCCGTTCACGCGCGCGCGTGGTGATCTCGTCCAGCTCGACGGCGACGGCGCGCAGCCGCCGGTACGCCTCCGCGTACTTGGTCAGCGGCCCGGTGACGGCGTCCCCGGCGTACCGGTCGAGCGCCTGCCGCTGCCGGGACTGCTTCAACAACCCTTGCTGATCGGTCTGCCCGTGCACGGCGACAAGGTCGTCGGCCAGCTCCGCCAACAACCCCACCGGCACGGAACGCCCGCCCAGGTGCGCCCGGGACCGCCCTTCGGCGGAAACGGTACGGCTGATGAGCAGCGTCCCGTCCTCCAGCTCGGCACCGGCCTCCTCGGCGCGCAGCACGGCGGAGCCGCCGGGAGGCACGGAGATCCGCCCCTCCACGACCGCGTTCTTCGCCCCGATCCGCACCAACGCCGGGTCAGCCCGCCCACCCAGCAACAGCCCAAGGCTGGTGACGACCATGGTCTTACCCGCACCGGTCTCACCCGTGACAGCGGTGAACCCCGGCGACAGTTCGACGACAGCATCGTCGATGACTCCGAGCGACCGTATCCGCATCTCTTCCAACACGGTGAAGACCTTACGAGGTAGGGAGGGAGAAGCGCGAGGCACCCTGTCACCCACGCGAGGGAAGCGCCCCGAAGGGGCGCGGGGAACTGCGCGCTCAGCCCCCACCGGCGTGCACTCTAATGAGGAGCCCCACGCCACCCCGAAACAGGCAGAGCGAACTTCGCAACAAGCCGATCCGTGAACGACGCATGGTGCAGCCGAGCCAACCGCACAGGCACAGCCCCCCGCCGAACCTCAACCCGAGCCCCGGCAGGCAATTCAACAGTCCGCCGCCCGTCACACCACAGAACCCCCGGGGGGATATGCGGCAACACCTCAACGGCAAGCACAGAATCCGGCGAGGTCACCAACGGCTTTGCGAACAACGCATGCGCACTGATCGGTACCATCAGCAACGCCTCGACCTCAGGCCACACCACAGGCCCACCAGCCGAGAACGCATAAGCCGTAGACCCCGTAGGAGTCGCACAGACGATCCCGTCACACCCGAACCCAGTCACCGGACGCCCGTCAATCTCAAGGACGACTTCCAGCAGCTTCTCGGCGCCGGCCTTCTGCACCGCCGCCTCGTTCAACGCCCAGTCCGTATGCACGATGTTCCCGTTCTTGTGAACGACGACATCGACGGTCATCCGCTCCTCGACCTCGTAGGCCCGCGTGACCACCCGGTCCACGACCTTGTCGAGATCGTCCCGCTCCGCCTCCGCGAGGAACCCCACGCTGCCGAGGTTGACGCCGAGCATCGGCACCCCGGACGCCCGCGCGAACTCCGCGCCGCGCAGCAGCGTGCCGTCGCCGCCGAGGACGATGAGCAGCTCGCAGCCCTCAAGGCACTGCGGGGTGGCCTCGGTGACCGTCTCCACCTCGTCGGGCAGTGGCAGGTCGCGTGCCTCGTACTCCAGGACGCGCACTCCGATACCGGACTGCAACAACCCCTTCACGACCAGTTCGGCACTCCGGATCGCCGCAGGGCGACCCGTGTGCGCGAGCAGGAAAACAGTACGAGCTCGGTTCTGTGTCAACGCGGCCCCTCCGCCACTGCACGGTCAACATCGGCCGGGTCCAGTTCGGGTGCGCCGGCCCGCAGCCACAGAAAGTACTCGACATTCCCGGAGGGCCCGGGCAGCGGGCTGGCGGTGACACCCTCCACCCCGAGCCCCAGTTCCGCGGCCCGCCGGGCGACACCGCGTACGGCCTCGGCCCGCAGTTCCGGGCTGCGTACGACACCGCCGCTCCCCAGCCGTTCCTTCCCCACCTCGAACTGCGGCTTGACCATCATCACCAGGTCCGCGTCCGGCTTCGTGCACCGCGCCAGGGCGGGCAGCACCAGCCCGAGCGGGATGAAGGACAGATCCCCCACGACTAGATCCACAGGCTCCCCATCGATCGCTTCAAGCGTCAACTCGCGTACGTTCGTACGGTCCTTGACGGTGACGCGTTCATCGCTCTGAAGAGACCACGCGAGTTGCCCGTACCCGACGTCGACCGCCACGACCTGCGTGGCACCCGCGCGCAGCAGCACATCGGTGAAGCCCCCGGTGGACGCGCCGGCGTCCAGCGCCCGCCGTCCCTCGACCACGAGCCCCCGCGGTACGAAGACCTCCAGCGCGCCCGCGAGCTTGTGGCCGCCCCGGGAGACGTAGTCGGGGTCGCCGTCGTCCTGGACGACGACGATGGCGGCCGCGGTCTCCACCTGGGTGGCGGGCTTGGTCGCGACGGTCCTGCCCACGGTGACCCGGCCGGCGGCGATCAACTGGCTCGCGTGCTCCCGCGACCGCGCGAGCTTCCGTCGGACCAGCTCGGCGTCGAGACGTCGGCGTGCCACTCCTGCCACGTTCGGTTCAGCTCCTGCGGTCGTACGTCGATGGGGGCGCCGGAGGTCCCGGGCGGGCGTCGAGCGCGGTGAGCGCGTCGCGCAGCCCCCGGTGTACATCCTCGTACACCTCGACATGTCCGTCCGTGGCGAGGTGGTCGGTGTCGGCGAGGCGCCCGAGCTGGGCGTCGACGTCGGCGTTGCCGCTCGGGGCGCGGTCCACGTTCAGGGGCGCGGGGGCGGCGGGGTCGTCCGCGGGCTCCGCCTCCGGAACGGCCTCCGGAACACCCTCGGGTACGGCCCCGACCTCGGCCTCGGGCAATGAGTCGCTCATGCCCAGACGCTACCGCGAAGGCCTGGGGTACCGTCGATCACGATGGCAACGATCGAAGAGTGCCGCGTCGCACTCGAGAAGCTCTCGGACAACATGCAGAAGGCCGATGGGAATGTCCGCGCCGCCGCGGCCATGGACCGTTCGGTCAGCTGCCGGATCACCGATCTCGACGTCACGTTCGTCGGCCGGCTCACCGGCGGCCGGATCGTGGTGGACGAGACCGTGCAGGGCCTTCCGGCGGAGAAGGCCCAGATCAGGCTGACCATGGCGGGCGACGACCTGGTGGCCATGGTCGACGGCGGCCTGAACTTCGCGAAGGCCTGGGGCTCGGGCCGGGTGAAACTGGAGGCCAACGTGTTCGACCTGTTCCGCCTCAGGAAGCTTCTGTAGCCACCGCCGCGGCCTCTGCCCCTGCCCCTGTCCCCGCCGTGGCTCCCGCACGCGCGCGTGCCTTGCGCGCCGCCGGCACCACCAGCGGCGTCCCCGTCTCCGGGTCGTCGATGACCTGGCAGCGCAGCCCGAAGACCTCCTCGACGAGATCGGCCGTGACGATGTCGCCCGGCGCGCCCTGCGCGATGACCGCGCCCTCCCGCAGCGCGATGAGGTGGGTGGCGTACCGGGCGGCGTGGTTGAGGTCGTGCAGCACCGCGACCAGCGTGCGGCCCTGCTCCTCGTGCAGCTCGGCACAGAGGTCGAGGACGTCGATCTGGTGCTGGATGTCCAGGTAGGTGGTCGGCTCGTCGAGCAGCAGCAGGGGCGTCTGCTGGGCGAGCGCCATCGCGATCCACACGCGCTGCCGCTGCCCGCCGGACAGTTCGTCGACATAGCGATCGGCGAGCTCGGCGACACCGGTCTGCGCCATCGACTCCTGTACGACCCGCTCGTCCTCCTGGGACCACTGGCGCAGGATGCCCTGGTGCGGGTACCGGCCGCGGCCCACGAGGTCGCCGACGGTGATCCCGTCGGGCGCGATGGACGACTGCGGGAGCAGGCCCAGGGTGCGTGCGACCTTCTTCGCCGGCATCGACTGGATGACCTGCCCGTCGAGCAGTACCCGGCCCTCGTTCGGCTTCAGCATCCGCGACAGGGCGCGTAGCAACGTGGACTTGCCGCACGCGTTCGGGCCGACGATCACCGTGAAGGAGTTGTCGGGTATCTCCACCGACAACTCGCGTGCGATGACGCGCTGGTCGTAGGCGAGGGTGACGTTCTCGGCGGACAGGCGGTTCACGGTGCTCCTTGGATTGTTCAGCCCGCTGCTGAGGCCGCTCTGGTTGCTCTGGTTGCTCTGGTTGCTCTGGCCGCTCTGGTTGCTCATATCCGGCCCGCCTTGCGCTCGGTGACCAGGAGCCAGAGCAGGTAGACCCCGCCGAGGACTCCGGTGACCACGCCGACGGGCAACTGGTCGGCGCCGAACGCCCGTTGGGAGACCCAGTCGGCGGTGACCAGCAGGGTGGCGCCCATGCACAGCGAGGGCACCAGGTTCGGACCCGGCGAGCGGGTCAGGCGCCGGGCGAGCTGCGGTGCCGTGAGGGCCACGAAGCCGACCGGTCCCGCGGCGGCGGTCGCGGCCGCGGTGAGCAGCACGGCGGCCACCATCAGCAGCAGCCGTACGCGCTCGACGCGCACCCCTAGGGCGTACGACACATCGTCGCCCATCTCCATCATCCGCAGCCCGCGCCCGTTGGCGAGGACCAGCGGCAGCAGGACGGCACACAGTGCGAGGAGCGGCCAAACCTGCGTCCAGTCACGGCCGTTGAGGGAGCCGGTCATCCAGACGACCGCGCGGGCCGCGTCGACGAGGTCGGCCTTGGTGAGCAGATAGCCGTTGACCGCGGTGACGACGGCGGAGACGCCGATGCCGACGAGGACGAGCCGGTACCCGTGCACCCCCTGCTTCCAGGCGAGCAGATAGATCGCGAGCCCGGTCACGAGACCGCCGACGAGCGCCCCGAGGGTGACGGCCGCCGCGTTGCCGGAGAACAGCACAATCATGACGAGCGCCCCGGCCGTCGAGCCCTGTGAGAGGCCCAGTACGTCCGGACTGCCCAGCGGATTGCGGGAGATGGACTGGAACAGCGCACCGCCGAGCCCGAGCGAGGCACCGACAAGGAGGCCGACGAGAACGCGCGGCAGCCGCAGTTGGTTGACGATGAACTCCTGACCCGCGTCACCGCCCCCGAACAACGTCTTGAGGACGTCACCGGCCGGGATCGGGAAGTCCCCGGTACCGATCAGCACCACACTCGCGGCGAGCGCGCAGACCAGGAGAAGGACGACGACCGTGAAGGCACGGAGGTCGAGGCGGAGGGAGAGGCCGCCGGTCCGTACGGCCCGCGTACGGAGGGCGGGAACACGGGCGGCGGAGATTCGTTGGGCCTTCACAGCTGGGCCGTCCTCCGCCGTCGTACGAGATAGATGAAGACCGGCCCGCCGATGATCGCGGTGACGATGCCGACCTGAAGCTCCGCCGGCCGCGCGATCAACCGGCCCAGGACGTCCGCGCCGAGCAGCAGCACGGGCGACAGGATCGTGGCGTACGGCAGGATCCAGCGCAGGTCGGGGCCGGTGAAGGAACGCACCACGTGCGGCACCATCAGGCCGACGAACACGATCGGGCCGCAGGCGGCGGTCGCCGCGCCGCACAGCACGGTCGCCGAGAGCATGGCGAGCGCCCGGGTGCGGTTGAGGTTGGCGCCGAGGGCGCGGGCGGTGTCGTCGCCCATCGCCACCGCGTTCAGCGGCCGGGCGAGCAGCAGGGCGACGACCGTGCCGGCCGCGAAGAACGGCGCGACCTGCGTGATCGTCGAGCCGGTGGCCGAGGCCAGCGAACCGACCGTCCAGAAGCGCATCTTGGAGAGCGCCGCGTCGTCCATGATCATGACGGCCTGGAGATAGCCGTAGAGCGCGGCACTGATCGCGGTGCCGGCGAGCGCGAGACGCACGGGTGTGGCGCCCCGGCTGCCGCCCAGGAACCAGACCAGTGCCCCGACGACGGCAGCACCCGCGAAGGCGAACCAGACGTAGCCACTCAGCGATGTCACACCGAAGTAGGTGATGGCGGTGACGACCGCGGCCGAGGCGCCGGCGTTGATGCCGAGCAGGCCGGGGTCCGCGAGGGGGTTGCGGGTGAGCGCCTGGAGGACGGCGCCGGACAGCCCGAGCGCGGCACCGGCGAGCAGCCCGAGGGCCGTACGGGATATCCGGTCGCCGACCACGACGTCCGCGTACGTCCCCGAGTCATGGAACAGGCCGTGCCACACATCCCCCAACGGCAGCGATTTCGCGCCGATCGCGATGCTCACCAGAGCGACGACGACCAGGAGCGCCACGGAGGCGAAGAGCCCAAGGACACGTATCGCCCGGCGGGTTGGGGGCGCGGGGGCGGTCTCCGCGCGCTGTTCTGGGGGACTGTCGACCAACACGAGGTTAGGTTAGCCTATCCTCGCATTTGACCCGAAGGGTGAGTCCCGCCTCCCCAGGTCACAACCCCAGTCGCGCCAGCGCCTTCTCCCCGTCCAGCGCGCAGGAACCGTCCCCCGCCGCCGTCCAGGCCGCCGCGCAGAGCGCCCGGAGCCCGTCCAAGGGCTCGCCCGCACCGTCGAGTTCCAGCCGGTCACGGCCCGCCGTCGCCGTCCAGCCACCGCACCGGAAGCCGTCTCCCGCCTCGCTGACCTCGGGCTGCCCGGTGAGCATGCCCCGCAGATCGGCGTCGACGTACGTCGGCCGGTGCTGCGGAGGCGCGGCGAGCAACTGCGCGCCGTCGGTCACACCGGTCAGGACGAGCAGCGAGTCCACATCCCCGTTGAACGCGCCCTCGATGTCCGTGTCCAGCCGGTCCCCCACGACCAACGGCCGCTCGGCGCCCGTCCGCAGGATCGTCTCCTTGTGCATGGGCGGCAACGGCTTCCCCGCCACCTGCGGCTCGGCCCCGGTCGCTATCCGTACGACCTCCACCGCCGCGCCGTTGCCCGGCGCGATACCGCGCGCGCTCGGGATCGTCAGGTCGGTGTTGGACGCGAACCACGGCACCCCGCGCGCGATCGCGTAACAGGCCTCCGCGAACCGCCCCCACGCCAGGTCGGGCCCGCCGTAGCCCTGTACGACCGCCACCGGCTCGTCGTCCGCCGAGTCGACGGGCTCAAGACCGCGCTCGCGCAGCGCGACCCGCAGCCCCTCCCCGCCGATCACCAGCACACGAGAGCCCGCCGGCACCTGCTCGCTGATCAGCCGGGCGACGGCCTGCGCGGAGGTGATGACGTCGTCGGCCCCGGTCGGTATGCCCAGCTCGGTGAGGTGCTCGGCCACCGCGTCCGGCGTCCGCAGAGCGTTGTTGGTGACATAGGCGAGCCGCATGCCGCCCGCGCGGGCGGTGGCGAGCGAGTCGACCGCGTGGGCGATCGCGTTGCCCCCCGCGTACACCACCCCGTCGAGGTCGAGCAGCGCCGTGTCGTACGCCTCGCTCAGGGCCCGGCCACTGCCGTCGGGGCTCGTCCTGACGCTCTGGCTCATTCCACATCGCTCCTCGTTCGATCGCTTTCACCCGATCATCCCGCATGCCACTGACACACGTACGATGCCGGGATGAACACCGCAGGTCACTCGGAAGCAACGGAGCGCCGAGGCCTGGAACTCACCCCGTTCCGAGGCCTTCGCTACGACCCCGACCTGGTCGGCAGCCTGGCCGCCGTGACGTCCCCACCGTACGACGTGGTCGTACGCCCCGACGGTCTGCACCATCTCCAGGACGCCGACCCGCACAACATCGTCCGCCTGATCCTCCCGCAGGCCACCACCCCCAGTGCCCGCAACGAACAGGCCGCCGACACCCTGCACCGCTGGCTCTCCGAGGGGGTCCTCACCACCGACCCCGAGCCCGGCCTGTACGTGTACGAACAGCGCGACGGCAACGGCCTGTTGCAGCGCGGCGTCATCGGCGCCCTGCTCCTGTCGGACCCGTCGGAGGGCGTGGTCCTGCCGCACGAGGACGTCATGCCGCACGTGGTCGCGGACCGCGCGGCCCTCATGCGAGCCACCTCGGCGAACCTCGAACCCCTGCTCCTGACCTACCGGGGCAACGGCTCACCGGCCGACACGACGACGGTGGTCGAGCGCATCGCCGAGGGCCCCGCACTCCTGGCGACGACCACGGAGGACGGCTACAGCCACCGCCTGTGGTCGGTCACCGACCCCACCGACCTGGCCCGCATCCAGCAGGACCTGGCCCACCACCAGGCCCTGATCGCCGACGGCCATCACCGCTGGGCGACGTACCGACGTCTACGCGCGGAGCACCCCTCCCCCAGCCCCTGGGACTACGGCCTCGTCCTCCTCGTCGACACGGCCCGCTACCCGCTCCGCGTCCGCGCGATCCACCGCCTCCTGCACGGGGTCCCGGTGTCCGACGCCCTGACGGCCCTCGACGGCCTGTTCCGCGTCCAACACCTGGAAGTGCCCCTCCCGGAAGCCCTGGAAGCCCTCGCCGACGCGGCCTGCGCGGGCAACGCCTTCCTCCTCGCCGGCGACGGCGCCTTCCACCTGGTCGACCACCCGGACCCGGACCTCCTGGCCCGTACGATCCCGGCCGACCGCCCCGCGGCCTGGCGCACCCTGGACGCCACGGTCCTGCATGCCACGCTCCTGGACCACGTCTGGCTCATCCCCGAGGATGACCCGGCCCGCATCGCCTACATCCACGACACCGCCGCCACGGTCCGCAAGGCCGAACGCGACGGCGGTACGGCCGTGTTGATGCACCCCGTCCGCGAGGAGGTCGTACGCGACCTGGCCCGCCAGGGCGTCACGATGCCCCGCAAGTCGACGTCCTTCGGCCCCAAACCGGCGTCGGGACTGGTGCTGCGCGCGCTGGACATCTGAGACGCGACCACCAACTCCGTAGACAGGAAAGGGCGGGACCCCGGTACCGGGATCCCGCCCTTGTCACTGACGTGGTGCGGTGTCGTCAGTCCTTGTCGTCATCTTCCTTGACGACGCTTTCCTTGACGACGTCTTCCTTGGCTTCGACTTCGGCTTCCGCTTCGGTCTCAGTCACGGTCTCGACCTCGTCCTCCGCCTCGGCTTCCGCCGCGACGTCCTCGATGTCGTCGTCCTCGTCCGCGTCGTCATCCTCGTCTTCGTCGTCGTCCTCGTCCTCAAGGTCGACTTCCGCCTCGTCGGCCGCGGAGGCCTCCTGGGGCTCGGCCACATCGTCGCGCACGACGTCGTCTTCGTCATCGTCCTCGTCCTCGACGAACGCGTCGACGAACTCGACACCGTCCATCTCGGCGAGACGGTCCGACGCGTCCGTGCTGCCGTCCTTGTCGGACTCCACGGCCTTGGCGAACCACTCCCGCGCCTCGCCCTCACGCCCGGCGGCGAGCAGGGCGTCGGCGTAGGCGTACCGCAGTCGCGCGGTCCACGGCTGCACGGTGTTCGAGGCAAGCTCCGGGCTCTGCAACGTGACGATGGCCGCGTCGAGCTGGTCCATGTCACGCCGGGCGCCGGCCGCGACGAGCCGCATCTCGACCTGGCCGGCCTTGTCGAGCTTGTGCACCTCGGCGGCACCGGCCATCTCCAGCGCCTTCTCCGGCCGCCCGAGCCCACGCTCGCAGTCGGCCATCACGGGCCACAGATCCACGCTGCCGGTCATCCGCCGCGCCGCCCGGAACTCGGCCAGCGCCTCGCTGTACTTCTGGTTCGCGTACGCGGCGAACCCGGCCGCCTCACGTACGGCGGCGACACGCGACGCCAGTCGCAGGGCGATCTTGGAGTAGGCGTAGGCGCCCTCGGGGTCCTCGTCGATGAGTCGGGCAACCATCACCAGGTTCTTCGAGACGTCCTCGGCAAGCCCCTTCGGCAGACTCATCAGCTCCTGCCGTACGTCCTTGTCGATCTCCTCGCCCGTGACGTCCTCGGGGATCGGCAGCCGCTTGATCGGCTCACGGTCACGCTCCCGCTCGTCACGGAACCGACTGCCGCCACCACGGCGGTCATCGCCCCGACGGTCGTCACGGCGGTCGTCGCGACGGGGGTAGCCGCCACGCTCGTCGTCCCGGCGGAACGCGGGCCGCTCACCACGGCTGTCGTCCCTACGGAAACCACCGGGACGCCCTCCGCGCTCGCCACCGCGGTCATCGCGACGGGGACCGGACGGACGGTCGTCACGGCGCGGACCGGCGGGACGGTCATCGCGACGCGGACCGGCGGAACGGTCGTCACGGCGGGGATAGCTGCCACGGTCACCGCGGTCGTCGTCACGCCGGAAGGCAGGACGCTCACCCCGGTTGTCGCCCCGGTTGTCACTGCGGTCATCGCGCCGGAACGGCGGACGCTCACCACGGCTGTCGTCACGCCGGAAGGCCGGACGATCGCCACCGCGGTCATCACGACGCGGACCTGCGGGCCGGTCGTCACGGCGGGGATAGCTGCCACGGTCACCACGGTTGTCGTCGCGCCGGAAGGCAGGACGGTCCCCGTCACGACGGTCGTCCCGGCGATCATCACGCCGGAAGGGCGGCCGCTCGCCACGGTTGTCACTGCGGTCGTCACGTCGGAACGGCGGGCGCTCACCACGGCTGTCATCGCGCCGGAAGCCACCACGATCGCCGCCGCGGTCATCACGGCGGGGGCCGGCGGGCCGGTCATCCCGACGCGGAGCTGCGGAACGGTCGTCACGACCACGGAACCCACCGCGATCGCCACTGCCACGGTCGTCGCTACGGCGGTCATCGCGACGGTCGTCACGGCGGGGGTAGCTGCCCCGGTCACCGCGGTCGTCGTCACGCCGGAAGGCAGGACGCTCGCCCCGGTTGTCGCCCCGGTTGTCACTGCGGTCATCGCGCCGGAACGGCGGACGCTCACCGCGACTGTCGTCACGCCGGAAACCACCACCGCCACCACGGTTGTCGTCACGTCGGAACGGCGGGCGCTCACCACGGCTGTCATCGCGCCGGAAGCCACCACGATCGCCACGGTTGTCGTCGCGACGCTCACCGCCACGGTTGTCGCTTCGGTCGTCACGCCGGAACGCGGGCCGCTCACCACGGCTGTCGTCCCTACGGAAACCACCGGGACGCCCTCCGCGCTCGCCGCCACGGTCATCACGGCGGGGGCCGGCGGGCCGGTCGTCACGGCGCGGACCGGCGGGACGGTCATCCCGACGCGGGCCGGCGGAACGGTCGTCACGACCACGGTAACCACCGCGATCGCCACCGCCTCCGCTGCCGGCACCGCCACGGTCATCGCGGCGAGGAGCTCCGCCACGGTTGTCGTCACGCCGGCCGTAGCCACCGCGATCGCTGCTGCTGCCGCCGCGGTCGTTTCCTCGATCGTTGCTACGGCTCGGGCCTCCGCGGTACCCGCCACGGTCACCACTGTCCCGTCGCCGCTCCTCGCGCTCGGGTCGGTCCTCGGGAGAGTTGGTGGACATCGGTGACTCCTGTCTTCGGTACCGCAAGTCATTCTCGCGCAGCCAGCTACTCGGCGCGCTCCGGAACTATGTTTCTGAAAGTTTCTGGAAAAACAAAAGGACCCCTGGTCCCAGCGTGAACGCTGGGACCAGGGGTCCTCCAAAGATTGTTCGGCGGCGTCCTACTCTCCCACAGGGTCCCCCCTGCAGTACCATCGGCGCTGTAAGGCTTAGCTTCCGGGTTCGAAATGTAACCGGGCGTTTCCCTCACGCTATGACCACCGAAACCCTAATGGTTTCGAGCGAACAAGCACACTTTTCTGTTGTGTGGTTCAAGCTCTAGCCGACAACTGTTCGTTGTCTCAGAACTAACACAGTGGACGCGAGCAACTGAGGACAAGCCCTCGGCCTATTAGTACCGGTCACCTCCAGCGGTTACCCGCCTTCCAGATCCGGCCTATCAACCCAGTCGTCTACTGGGAGCCTTAACCCCTCAA
>NZ_JBLTJC010000284.1:0-13585 GCF_048158785.1 Streptomyces colwelliae
GTCCCGGTGTACGCGGACCGGGGGCGGGCCGGCGGGTATCGGCTGGTCGGTGGGTACCGGACCCGGCTGACCGGGCTGGCCCGTAGCGAGGCCGAGGCGCTGTTCCTGAGTGGGGTGCCGGGGGCGTTGCGCGAGATGGGGTTGGAGGACGCGGCCTCGGCGGCCCGGCTGAAGGTGTCGGCGGCGCTGTTGCCCTCCCTGTCGGATGCCTCACGGGCGGCGGCTCAGCGGTTTCATCTCGACGCACCCGGTTGGTTCGCCGAGCCCAAGACACCCGAACTGCTTCCCGCCGTAGCGGACGCCGTGTGGGACGACCGGAGGCTGGTCGCGCGGTACCGGCGCGGTGACTCCGACGTCGAAGTCGAAGTCGAACGGGAGCTGGAGCCGTACGGGCTCGTCCTCAAGGCGGGTGTCTGGTATCTGTGCGCGCGGGTCGCCGACCACGATTCCTCACCGGTGTATCGGGTGTACCGCATCGAGCGGTTCACGGCGGTGAATGCGGGCGCCGAGCGCTTCGTACGGGACGAGGACTTCGATCTGCCCGCGTTCTGGGAGGAGCGGGCGGAGCAGTTCGCGCGGTCGATCCTGCGGGCGGAGGTCGTGGTGCGGCTGTCGGCGGACGGGGTGCGGAGGCTGCCGTACGCCGTCGATCCGGCCGCCGCGCGGGAGGCGCTGGAGGTCGCGGCCGAGCCGGACGACGACGGGTGGGTGCGCGTGACCCTGCCGGTGGAGTCCGAGGAGGTGGCCCACGGCCAGCTCGCGGGGCTCGGCCCGGACGTGGAGGTACTGGCGCCGGAGGGCCTGCGGGCGCGCTTCAAGGACGACGCGCTACGGCTGGCCGCGCTCTACCGCCGCCCATAACGATCTGCCCCGCTCCAGGTGACAATCCGCTGCACTCCACGTGCGCACCACCACTCCAGGACCGATGCTTGACCCGTGATGGACGAGACGGAGTTCTGGGAGTTGGTGGACGCCACCCGCGAGGCCGCCGAGGGCGACCCCGAGGAGCAGGCCGACCTGCTCGTCGACCGGCTGCTGCTGCTGGACCCGGAGCTGGTCCTGGACTTCGCCCGGCATTTCGAGGCCCGTTACAACCGCGCGTACACCTGGGATCTGTGGGGTGCCGCGTGGGTGCTGCTCGACGGGGCGAGCGACGACGCGTTCGACTTCTTCCGGTGCTGGCTGATCGGTCAGGGCCGTGAGGTGTACGAGGGGGCCGTGCACGACCCGGACTCGCTGGCCGACCTCATCGACGACTTCGACGACGAGATCGACGGCGACGGGGAGGAACTGGGGTACGCGGCGGACGAGGCGTACGAGCAGCTGACCGGTGCCGTCGCGCCCGACCTGGGGATTCCGCCGGCGCCCGCCGAACCGTTGGGCGCACCGCTCAACCTGGAGAGCGAGACCGTGCTGGCGGAACGGTTCCCGAAGCTGCGCGAGAGGTTCCGGCAGGACTGACGGGGGTACTGCGATGGGTGCCCGCCCCTGGGTCGAGTCGATCGGCTCGACCGACCGGATCCCAGTGAGGTCACCGTGGCTGCCATACCGTACCCAGAGCGTTCCGCCGAGGCCGTGGACGCGCTTCCCACCCCGTTGAACGCGTTCCGCATGCTCTCCCACGCCCCGGACATGCCGGGTCCGGCGATCGAGCTGGGCATGGCCGTGCTCGGGTCGTCGATACCGGTACGGCTGCGCGAGCTGGTGGTGATGTCGGTGGCGGCGCACACGGACTGCGCCTACGAGATCGTCCAGCACCGCCCGATAGCGGTGCACGCGGGGCTCACCCTCGACCAGTTGGCGGCGGTGGTCGAACTCCGGCGGGAGGACGGCGAGTTCGACGAGGTCGAGTCGGCGCTGCTGACGGCGACGGAGGAGCTGCTGACCCGGCACACGCTCACGGACACCACGTTGGGCACCCTGCGCAAGCATCTGACCGACCGTCAACTGGTCGAGCTGATCACGACGGTCGGGTACTACACGATGCTGGCCGGCCTCATGAACGGCCTCAACGTGGACATCGATCCGGCGGGCGAGAAGTACCTGGGCCTGGGCCGGAGTTAGGGCCTGTCCTTCTGCCCCGCCGTCCCGTGACGGTGTGTCAACTCCCGTGTCACAGAGGCGTCCTGGGCGGCTCAGGAGCTGGTCGCCACGCGGTGACGACTGCGGGCAGCTGCCTACGCGGCCGTCCGGCGGCGGTTCGTGTCCGTCGAGATGTAGGCCTGTGTCTGGTCGGCGCGCACCGCGTGGTGCATCGGGGCGGCGTTGGCCTGGTCGAGCGCGGAGGCCGTGACGGCGGCCGGGCCGAGGATCACGGTCGCGACCGCGCAGACCACCGCCCAGGGGCCGCGGGCGGACTTGGACCAACCGGCCGACTTCTCCGTGGTGTTGGTGTGACTGCTGTTCATTTTCCCCACCTCCAGTCAGTGCGTGTGCATGACGATAGGGAGCTTGTCTCGGGGGATCCGGTGAGTTGCCTGCGAGAAACCTGTGAGCACCGGTCGAGGCCGATCGAAGCCCATCGAGGGGTCGGATATCTTCACCGGCATGGAGCCACTCGCGTGCGACCACAAGGTCTTCGAGCATGACCGCGTCCATATGCGGGTCGATCACGGCATCTTCGAGCTGTTCCGGCGGAATCGCGTCATCAGCTCCTACCGGGCCCCGTTGAGGTGGCTGAAGGTGCGGGCCGAGGCACGCAAGGGTGGCTTGACCCGGCTGCACTTCGGCAACATCGAGGACCTCGACGAACCGATCTACGCGAGCACGACGAGTTCCAGGCACGGCCTTGTCACCGTCGAGATCCAGACCACCGACGAGCCGCTCTACCGCGCGTTCTTCACGGAACTGGCCCAGCTGTCCGACCGCCCGATCGCCTCATGACACACCCCTGACAACGCGGCCCTCACCAGGGCGATCCCGTTGAGCGACACGGGAGTTGGAGCCGGTTCCGAAGATGCCGGGCCCAGTCCCGCGCAGCGACGGCAGATGCCGGTGTGGACCCCTCGCGGCAACGGGTCGCGGCACTCGCCGCACTCCGCCAGGGTCTCAACTCGCTTCCGTGGAGCGGTGATTGCCGGAGTCCGGGCTTCCAGGCGGTACGCGACGAAGGCGGCCGGGGAGCGGACGGGGTAGGGCAGGTCGGCGGTGAGGGCCTGGCGCAGGTCGGCCTCCGTCGCCCCGCGCGCCTGCCAGCGGGCGACGAGGGGCACGAGCCGTTCGATCTCGCCGACGCCGAGGCGCAGGGCGGGGGTGCGGTCACCGAGGCGGGCCAGGAAGTTCGCGGCGCCGGTCTCCAACTCGCCTGACGGCACGGGTGGGTTGGGGGTGTTTTCCTCGGTGTTATCGCCCAAGGGGTATGCGCCGACGGCCGGGTCCGCCCCTGCCCCGACCGGCGGGTCCTGGTCACTCGGATCAGGAGAGGGACGTACGGTCCCGAACGCGGCGGCGATCTCGTCCGTCGTCGTCAACGCCACGTTGGACACGAGAACTTGGGTGGACCACTGGCCGGTCTCGGGGTGCTGGCTGCGCCGGGTGTGGAGGTAGCCCTCTTCTTCCAGTTGCCGCCGGGCCTTGCGGACGGCTAGTCGGCCTTCCGGCATCTTCTCGCCGATGGACTGCACGGTCTCCCTCGATCCCTCAGGGAGGGACAGCGCCCACTGGAGGAGTCGAACGGCGGTCCCGTTGAGACGGGGATGCCGGATGATCTCGTTCGGGGTCTGGGAGAAGAAACGGGCAGGCGGGATAGCATGCTTCAGCATCGCGGTGGACCTCTGATCCACTAGTCGGTGTAGGCCCTCAGATTGGTGTTGGCGCACCGCTGAGGGCCGCTCCGTGTTGGCACACGGAGGGTGAGGACGTGACTACTTTAGCGCCGACTTTGCGGCCAAGTTTACGAAAGCCGTCCATTCGTCCAGGAAGCCTGGCTCTTCACGAACGAGGGCTCACGGGGGTATCCCATAGGGGCTTCCATGGGCCAGAGGGCAGTTGTAGCGAGGAGCGGCCCTGCAGTCGCGGTGACCGTGGATGGCCCGCCGCACTCGGTGAAGCCGTCCATCACGACGGCCTCGACGCCATCGCGCCACGCATCCGAACGGTGACGAGGCCGAGCAAGCTCGCCAAGACGGAGAAGTTGGTCGAAGCAGGGCAGGCAAAGCCCGCCGTCGAGGTAGCGTCAGGCAAGTTGAGGGCTTCTGGATGCGGCCTGCGGGAACCCCCACCGCAGGAGTTCTCGACTCCTACCGGCCCAACAACGCGCTGACCTTTACCTCGATCCCCACCGTCGGAAGGCCTCGACCCGCGCCCGGCAATCACTGCGCACACTCTGACCACCCCAGCTGCGAGAAGCCACTTCAGGAACGGGCGATGGACAACGAGATTCAGCTGATCAGTGACGGTGATGGGCTGGCGGCCATCGGGGCTGCCACGGGTGTCGAATGCTTCCTCGCCTCGGAAGGACTGTCGTCGAAGGACCTCGGACTGCAACGGCTCACGTCCGTCGTCGGTACCGGTGCTGTAGTCGCGCAGGCAGGTTCGGAGATTGCCGCCGAATCCGGTCGCTGGGTGAAGCTGACTTCCGAGTCGGCCTCGCTCGTCAAGAAGTATGGGCTGAGGGAAAGCTCGAAGACAGGTCTCAGCACAGGCGTGGTGAAGAGACCCAAGGGCCAGGTCAGGGGATTCGTCGAATTCGTCAAGGCGCCCCGATCGCTTCTGACCAACCCCGCGATTCTTGCAGGTGCTGCGGGGATCATGGCGCAGATTGCGATGCAACAGACCATGAACGAGATCACCGACTATCTCGCCACGATCGACGAGAAGGTCGACGACGTGCTGCGTGCCCAGAAGGACTCCGTGTTGGCCCGCGTGATCGGAGTGGGCTTCGTCATCGAGGAAGCCATGACCATCCGCGGCAAGCGGGGCAGGGTCGACGAGGTTACGTGGTCGAAGGTGCAGGCCGTGCCGGCGACGATCGCAGAGACTCAGGCGTACGCATTGCGTCAACTCGACGCGCTCGCGGAGAAGATGGAACGCAAGACCAAGATCGGCGATCTCGCCACGACGGCCAACCAAGCCGGCTCCATTGTTCGGGAGTGGCTCGCCGTTCTGGCTCGCTGCTTCCAACTGCAGGACGCGATCGCCGTGCTCGAACTCGACCGGGTGTTGGACGCGTCTCCAGAGGAGCTGAACGGGCATCGCCTCGGACTGAAGGCCGCCCGGCAGGCCCGGCTGGATCACATCTCGCGGAGCACCGGGCTCCTGGTGGCCAGGATGCACACGGCTGCGGGCACGGCCAACGCGAAGGTGTTGCTGCACCCGACCAAGTCCCCGGCCGTAGTTCAGTCGAGCAACCATGTCGCAATCGTCGTCCATGACTTCCACGGGCGGCTCGGGATTGAGTCTGGCCGTCAGTCATCCGAGGCGAGACGGTGGATGCACGCGGCTGTGGAGGCTAGGGACAGGGCGATCGGGACAGGAGCAAAGGGCGTCGATGTCGCCAGAAGCCTCGGCAGCGATACCTTCGACCGGGCCAACTCGGTAAAGGGCAAGCTCTCCAGCGGGATCACCGAGCGAGCCCGCCGTCGGCGCGGGGACGAGGCGGAGCGGGACAAAGAAGGCTGAGCCATTGACCTAACAGCAAAGTTACTAACATGAATGTCAGTAACTTTGCTGTTAGGTTCAGCGCTATGGGCAACTTCGTAGGCCGGGCACGCGAGCTCGAAACCCTGGACCGTGAGCTGGGCAAGGTGACTGCCGGGGTCGGCGGCGAGCGGCCGGGGCGGTGCGTGATGCTGCGGGGGCGCCGTCGCGTGGGTAAGTCCCGGCTGGTCGAGCGCTTCGCCGAGCGGTCCGGTGCGCCGTTCCTCTTCTACGCCGCCACGGGAGCGTCGCCACACGTCGATCTTGAGCGGTTCGCCCAGGACGCGCAGTCCTCGAATCTGCCCCTCGCCGGCTTGCTCGCCTCGGCCCGCCCCGCAAACTGGGATGCCGCCCTCGACGTACTGGCGGCGGCTCTCCCGCACGACCGGCCCAGCGTGGTGGTCATGGACGAGGTGCCGTATCTGATGGACGCGGACGGCGCGTTCGAGGGCATGCTGCAACGGGCCTGGGACAGGGTGCTGGAGACCAAGCCGGTTCTGCTGATCCTCATCGGTTCTGACCTGTCGATGATGGAGGCGTTGGACAGCTACGGCCGTCCGTTCCACCAGCGAGGCCGGGAAATGGTGCTGGGGCCGCTCAATCCGGCGGAGGTGGGTGCGATGCTGGGCCTGGACGCGGCCGAGGCGTTCGACGCGGCCCTCGTCACCGGCGGACTGCCCCTGATCTGCGCGGAATGGCCGCATGGCGCCGGGCTGTGGGACTTCCTGTCGGCAGCCCTCAGCGATCCCGTCTCGGCGCTGCTGGTCTCGGCGGAGCGTTCGCTGGCCGCCGAGTTCCCCCAGCAGCTGCAGGCGCGCGCCGTCCTCTCCGCGATCGGCAGCGGCGAGCGGACCTTCACCAACATCGCCCGTGCGGCCGGCGGGATCAGTGCGACCCCCCTCAACAGATCACTGGGGATCCTCACGGACAAGAGGGTGATCGCAGCCGACCTCCCCCTCTCCACGCGCCCCTCCAAGGACCGTCGCTACCGGATCGCCGACCCCTATCTCCGCTTCTGGCTGCAGTTGCTCGGCCCCGCGATGGAGGAGATCGAGCGGGGCAGGGGTGACCTGACGTTGCGACGTGTCCGGGACAACTGGACCAGTTGGCGGGGCCGGGCCGTCGAGCCCCTGGTACGCGAGGCACTGGCCCGCCTGCTGCCGGACGCAGGCCTTCCGGCAGCGCCCGCCATCGGTGCCTACTGGACCCGTACCAACGATGTCGAGATCGACATCGTCGGAGCCGACCGGGCGCCCATCGCCAAGGAGTTGCTGTTCGTCGGCTCGGTGAAGTGGTTGGAGAACTCGCCGTTCGACCGCCACGATCTCGCTGCGCTGCACCACCATCGAGCCGCCCTTGCGCACGATCTGGTCCCGGTGGTCGCGGTGTCCCGCAGCGGAACGGCCTGCACGGGACTCGACGCGGCCTACGGCCCGGCGGACCTGCTCACGGCGTGGTCCTCCTGAGTCACACCTCGGTGGCGAAGCCCACGAATGCCGCCCACTCGTCCGACGAAAACGCCAGCGTGGGACCGGACTTGGCCTTTGAGTCACGGATGTGGACCGTGGGGTGGGCTGGTTCCAGGGCGACTTCGAGGCATTCGCCGCCCGCGCTGCCGCTGTAGCTCGACTTGAACCATTTCAGATCGGCGGTCATAGCTCCCCTGCCATCTGCTCGATCACTTTCACGGAGTCGCTCGGCGTGAGCGCCTGCGTCCGGATCATGCCATAGCGCTGCTGGAACTCGCTTACCTCTTCACGGTTGTCGATCACGCGACTCGTGCCCTGTACTTCGAGGTACGTCACCCACTGCCGTTCCTTCGTCTCCAGCAGCGTGAAAGGGCCGTCGAGACCAGCGTGGCCCTCGTACCGCGTCGGCATGACCTGGATCGACACGTTCCTCATCTCCGAGAGGTCGAGCAACCGCTCCAACTGGCCCTTGGCCACAGCCGGTCCGCCCATCGGGCGTCGCAGTACCCATTCCTCGATGACCAGCGCGAGGGAGACAGCAGGCAGGCGCGTCAGCAGCTTCTGCCGTGCCAGCCGCGCCTCCAACAAGCGCTCAAGCTCCTCGTCGTCCAGCATGGGGCAGTACTCACCGAGCACGGCATGCGCGTACGCCTCCGTCTGAACCAAGCCGTGCACCACATGCGTGTTGAACGTCCAGACGCTGACCGCCTCAGCCTCCAGATCCGCGTACTCCCCGAACCAAGTCGGATGCGGACTCCGATCCAAATGCTCCGCCGCCGCTTCGATCGCCACCCTCTGTTGAAGGAACTCCGCCGACTTCGCCACGAACCGGGCACTCGGCATCCGTTCACCCCGCTCCACCATGGCCACCTGCGACGCCGAATACCCGACATACACGCCCAGTTGCTCACGCGTACTGCCCTGCGCGGCCCGCAACGCCCGCACCACCGCCCCGAACATCTTCATGCTCGACGAGCCCTCGACACCGTCCTGCACAGCGAGCCCCCCTACCCGCACACTCCCTTGTGTGCCTCCGAAAGTCCTGTTCAGGCTAGCCACATATAACCCACCGTGAGGGCATGCACACGCAATCGCCCCCCGAAGTGGTCCTCCAACTCCTCGCGGAACCAGAGGGGTTCGCCGCCGCGCGGCAAGCCGTCCGCGAGCAGCTCACCGCCTGGGGGTATCCCGAACTCGCCGACGCGGCGACGCTCTGCGCGACCGAGATGCTGGCCAACGTCCACCGCCACGTGAAGTCCCCGGAGTGCGAACTACGCCTCCGCACCCTCCCAGAAGGCGGGGTTCGGGTGGCCGTCGCCGACCGTTCGCCCGAACTGCCCGTCTGGTACACCGAACCCGACTGGGATACGGAGAGCGGACGGGGCATCTTCCTGATCGCGTCCGTGGCGAGCCAGTGGGGCGTCACGCCCAGACAGGGCCGCCGGGGCAAACAGGTATGGGCGGAGTTCACAGCAGCGAAGTCTTGACCCGCCCGGTGAACCCCGGCTTACGGTGGCCGCCGCCGAACAGGAGCGTCGCGCCCATGACCAGCCCGTACGTGAAGGGGATCACCCGCGAGGAACACCTCGCCCATCTCCGGCTGCACCCGGACGCGAGCCATCTCCAGATCCCCGAGTGGGCCGACGTGAAGCCCGACTGGGCGGCGGAGAGCGTCGGTTGGTTCGAGGGGGAGGCGCTGACCGCCGTAGCGCTCGTGCTGTACCGGGCGTTCCCCGGCACCGGTCGCTTTCTCGCCTACCTGCCCGACGGGCCCGCGATCGACTGGCACAGCCAGCGCCCGGAACGGTACCTGGACCCCCTGATCGCGCACTTGGAGAAGGAGGGCGCGTTCTCGGTCCGCATCGGCCCGCCGCTCGTGGTCCGGCACTGGGACGCGGCCACCGTCGCGGCGGGCGTCGCCGACCCCTCCGTACGGCATCTGCGGGATCTGCCCACGGACGGCATCGACGGCTACGCGCTGGACGCGGCGGAGCGGCTCAGGCGCCTCGGGTGGCGGCGGTGCAAGGAGGAGGACGGGAGCGGGTTCGGGCTCGGGCAGCCGCGTTACGGGTGTCAAATCCCCCTGGCCGGGCGGTCGGTGAACGAACTGCGCGCCGCGCTCTCCCCCAACTGGCTGCGGTCGCTACAGACAGCCGAAGCCGGCGGGGTCGGGGTCTTCTGGGGTTCGGCGGACGATCTGCCCGCGTTCCATCGCCTGTACCGGGCGACGGCCGAGCGCGACGGCTTCAAGCCCCGCCCCCTGGACTACTTCCGGCGCATGTGGCAGGCGCTCAACGCCGAGGAGTCCGACCGGCTGCGGATCTATCTCGCCGAGTACGACGACGAGGTGCTGTCCTCCGCCCTGATGATCAGCACCGGCCCCCGCGTCTGGCACTCGTACCCCGCGTCCGGCCGCCGCGGCCGCGAACTCCGGCCCAGCAGCCTCCTGTTGTGGCGCATGCTCTGCGAGGCCCTGGACTCGGGCGCCGACACCTACGACCTCCGCTCCATCACCCCGTCCCTGGTCGCCGAGGACCGCCTGGTGGGCCGCCTCCTCTTCAAAACCGGCGCAGGCGGCCAAGCAGTGGAGTACCTGGGCGAATGGGAACGCCCGGTGGGAACCCAAGGGAGGGTCCTGCAACGGGCGTTGGGGATCTATCTCGCCCGCAGGTAGACGCCCCTTAGGGGCGCGGGGAACTGCGCGACCAGCCCCCGCAGACCCGCACCCAACACTCAACGCCCCTGCAACCGCGCCGCCAACTCCCGAACCTCCGGAAGCCGCGCCAACAACGCCGCCCCCGGACAACTCGTCATGTACCCGTCCTTGTGCCCCGCAAGGGCAGGCAGGACCGCCGTCGTACCGCTGGCGTACCGACTGAGGCTGTTGCTGGACACCAGGCGCACCTTCACACGCGGATCGACATCAGCGAGCCCCAGCTTCCACGCGGCCAACGCGGCAATCGCATCGGTCATCACCTTCGGCACCGGCATCCCCGCCGTGAACGTACCGATCGCGGCGATCCCCACGGTGCGGTGGTTGAACCCCTGGGTGTGGGCCCCGGTGACGGCCCGGTCGACACCCCCCGCCCGCCCCTCGTAGATCGTCCCGCAGTGATCGACGAGGAAGTTGTACCCGATGTCGTCCCAGTCCCGGACCCCGGTCTGCCCCGCGTACAGGTACCGGATGATGCGGGGCGCGTCCGCGCAGTCGTACCCGTTCGGCGAGTCCGTGTGGTGGACGAAGACGGCGACGACCTTGTCGTCGTAGCGCGGCGGCGGCTGCGCGTGCCGGGAGAGGGCGTCCAGCCAGGCCGAGCGCGGGACGATGCGCGGCTTGGCGGCGAGGTGCCGGACCGCGACGGGGCGGGCCGCGACCGGCGCGTGTACGGCGGCCGTGGCCTCGCGTCCGATGCCGTTCGCGCACAGGGCGAGGACCAGGACGGCGGCGAGACCGGGCAGACAGGCCAGCACGACGACGGCCGAGCGGGGTATCCGCCGTAGGCGGGGTATTCGTCCCCGCAGCCGTCGCGTTCGTGCACCCGGCGTTCTTCTCAGGACACGCATGGTCACACTCTCGGCCGGAAACGCTCCGTCCGCGATGTGTGCTGTGCCACCCGGTGGAACCATCGTCCTGGTCCGGCACGTTTCTGGGGGTACACGCACGCGTGGTCGGTTCCCGGGGACCACGCGCGCGTGACCGACGCGGGACTGATCACTGGACCCGTTCCTCGCGTACTAAGGGTTCCGAGAGAAAGGCGGCTCCGTGGACCTGCTCGACCTGCTGTTGTTGCTGGTGATCCTCGCCTACGCGGCGTCGGGGTACCGGCGCGGCCTCGTCGCCGGATGTGTGTCGCTCGCCGGGTTCGTGGGCGGTGCGGTCATCGGCGTGTGGGTGCTGCCGTGGGTGATGGACCTGGTGACTCCGGGGACGACGACGGCGACGGTGACCGCCGTGCTCACCGTGCTGGCCCCGGCGGTGATCGGGCACGAACTGGCGGGGCGGCTCGCGCTGAAGCTGCGCAAGGAGCTGGACCAGGGGCCGCTGCGGGTGGCCGACGGGATCGGCGGGGCCGCGGCGAACTCGGTGGCGGTGATGATCGTCGCGTGGGTGGCCGCGAGCGTGCTGGGCGCGTCCTCGTCGGCGACGGTCACGACGGCGATCCAGGACTCGACGCTGCTGGGCAGCGTGCAGAAGCTGATGCCGGACACGACACCGACGTGGTTCTCGCGGGCCACCTCCGCGCTCACCGAGGCGGGCTTCCCGCAGGTCTTCAACCCGTTCGAGAACGAGTCGACGGCCGAGGTCGCCAAGCCCACCGGCGACAGCGTGACGGCCGCCGCGACGAACGCCTCCAAGCGGAGCACGGTCAAGATCGAGGGCTCCTCGGGCACCCAGGGCCGCGAGGGCAGCGGCTTCGTGTTCGCCCCGCAGCACGTGATGACCAACGCGCACGTGGTGGCGGGCATCGACGACCCGACCGTCCGCATCGGCGGGGTCGGGCGGTCGTACGAGGCACGGGTGGTCCTCTTCGACCCGCAGAAGGACGTCGCCGTGCTGTACGTGCCGGGGCTGTCCGCGCCCGTGCTGAGCTTCGACGACAACGCGGCGCGCGGCGACTCGGCCGTGGTGGCCGGCTATCCGCAGGACGGCGACCTGAACCTCCAGGCCGCGACCGTCGCCAACCGCGTGAACGCGACGGGCCAGAACATCTACAACGACGGGACGGTCACCCGCGAGATCTACTCGATCCGCTCCACGGTCCGCCCCGGCAACTCCGGCGGCCCGCTCCTGACGACCGGCGGCAAGGTCTACGGCGTGGTCTTCGCCCGCTCCACCTCGGACGACGAGACGGGGTACGTGCTGACGGCCGACGAGGTCTCCGGGGACGCACAACGCGCGGCGACCGCGACGGCCCAGGTGGACACGGGCGACCTGGTCACGTCGTAGATCAAGTCCTGCCTCAGTCGTGGATCAAGTCCTACGTCAGAGGGCGCGGCCCATGAGGACGTCGTCGACGTACTTCCCGTCGAGCAGGAACTCCTCGGGCAGTACGCCCTCGACGGCGAAGCCCTCGGCCTCGTAGAGCTTCCGGGCCGGGGTGTTGTGCCCGAGCACGCGCAGGGTGAGCCGGCGGGCGCCCCGGCGCCGTGCCTCCTCGACGGCGGCCCGCACCAGCGCCCGGCCGACCCCGTGCCCCCGCGCCTCGTCGGCGACGGCGAGCCCCTGGATCTGCCGGACGTGCGCGTTGCAGGCCAGTTCGGTGGAAAAGGCCAGCCGGATGTACCCGACGATCCGCCGGTCCAGCTCGGCGACCAGATGATCCCCGGCCGCGTGCCGAGCGTCGAAGAAGGGGGCGTACGGCGGCTGCGGCAGCGGCACGACCGCGTGCAGGCGGGACCAGGTGGCGCGGTCCAGTGCGCCCAGTTCCTCGTCGTCGTCGGGCAGGGCGATGCGTATGTTCGGCTCGGACATGTGGGCCAGGGTACGGCGGGGACGGCGCGGTCCTCATGGGGGTTTTATGGATCAAGGAGGCAGGATGGGAGCCATGGAACGCTCGCGAATCGCGGTGACCGGCGCCTCCGGTCTCATCGGCAGCGCACTGGTCCGGTCCCTGACCGCGGACGGGCACGAGGTGGTGCGCCTGGTGCGCCGCGGCGCCCGGAGCGCGGACGAGGTGTGCTGGGACCCCGAGGGGCAGTACGTCGACGCGGCCGGGCTCGACGGGTGCGACGCCGTGGTCAACCTCGCCGGTGCCGGGGTCGGCGACCACCGCTGGACCGACGCCTACAAGAAGACGGTCCGCGACAGCCGCGTGCTCGGCACGGCGGCCCTCGCGGAGGCCGTGGCCGCCCTGGACCGGCCGCCGCGGGTATGGGTGAACGGCAGCGCGATCGGCTTCTACGGCGAGACGGGCGACCGTGCCGTGGACGAGTCGGCGCCTCCCGGGGACGGCTTCCTGCCCTCGCTGTGCACGGAGTGGGAGGAGGCGACGGCGCCCGTGCAGGAGGCGGGCGTACGGACGGTGTTCGCGCGGACCGGGCTGGTCGTGGCGCGCGAGGGCGGGGCGTGGGCCAAGCTGTTCCCCCTCTACAAGGCGGGCCTGGGTGGGCGGTTCGGGAACGGGCGGCAGTACTGGTCGTTCGTCGCGCTGCACGACGAGGTGGCGGCGATCCGGCATCTCATCGACACGGACGGCCTGTCCGGCCCCTTCAACCTCACCGCGCCGAACCCGCGGACGAACCGTGAGATCTCGGCAGCGATGGGGCGCGTGATGCACCGCCCGTCGCTCTTCACGGTGCCGGCGCCCGCGCTGAAGCTGGTGCTCGGTGAGATGTCGGGGGATGTGCTCGGGAGCCAACGGGTGCTGCCGAAGCGGCTGTTGGAGTCGGGGTTCACGTTCGCGTTCCCGGAGATCGAGGGGGCGATCCGGGCGGCGCTGTGAGCGTCTGAAGCCTGAGCGTTCCGGGCGGCGCTGTGA
>NZ_JBLTJC010000285.1:0-13532 GCF_048158785.1 Streptomyces colwelliae
AGATTGTGAACAGAGACAGCCGCCTCGCCGTCCGCGGCGAAGCCCGCCTCGAAGTCGACCCCGAGATCGCCCGCATCGGCATCACCGTCGCAGCCCGCGGCACCGACCGCCGCACCGCCCTCGACGACCTCACCCGCCGCAACGCCACCGTCATCGACCTGGTCAAAAGCTACGGCGAAGCCGTCGAACGCCTGGAGACCGGCGGCTTCTCCATCACCCCCGAACTCACCAAACACGGCCGCGGCGAACGCGTCCACCGCTACCACGGCAGAGTCAACGTCACCGCCGAACTCACCGACTTCACCGCCCTCGGCGAACTCACCACCCGCCTCGCCGACCTCGACCTCACCCGCGTCGACGGCCCCTGGTGGGCCCTGCGCCCCGACTCGCCCGTCCACCGCAAAGCCCGCCAGCAAGCCGTCCACGAAGCCGTCCAACGCGCCCGCGAATACGCCGAAGCACTGGGCACGACGCTGGCCGCACTGGTGGAACTCGCCGACATCGGCGCCGAGAACGCCCAGACCTACGGCGCCCCCCAGAGCCGTATGCGCTCCAGAGCCTTCGTGGCCGGAGCCGTCGAAGACACCGACGCGGCCCCCCTCGACCTCGAACCCCAGAGGCAGACCGTCTACGCCCAGGTGAACGCACGCTTCACGATGGCACCCCCGAGCCTGTGAGCCGGCCTTTCAATTCGACCATTCGAACGCTCATTGGAGCACCCCGCCGCACATTCAAGCCTTGTCAATAACCCTTCACCCAAAGGTTGTTGAGTAGTCATGCACGGCCAATTCCCTACCCGCCGGTAAGGCCTAGGCTCAAACCATGCGCCGAGTAAAAATCGTCTGTACATTGGGCCCCGCCACCGACTCGTACGACCAGATCAAAGCCCTGGTCGAAGCCGGAATGGACGTAGCCCGCTTCAACCTCAGCCACGGCACCCACGCCGAACACGAGGAGCGCTACCAGCGCGTCCGGAAGGCCGCCGAGGAGACCGGCCGAAGCGTCGGAATGCTCGCCGACCTTCAAGGCCCGAAGATCCGGCTCGGCCGCTTCACCGAAGGTCCCGTACTCCTTGAACGCGGAGACACCTTCACCATCACCGTCGAAGAAGGCGCCGAAGGCGACCGCCAGACCTGCGGCACCACCTACGCCGGCCTCGCCACCGACGTCACCACCGGCGAACGCATCCTCGTCGACGACGGCAAGGTCTGCCTCGAAGTCACCGCGGTCGACGGCCCCCGCGTCCACACCAAGGTCGTCGAAGGCGGCATGGTCTCCGACCACAAAGGCCTGAACCTCCCCGGAGTCGCCGTGTCCGTCCCGGCCCTCTCCGACAAGGACGAGGCCGACCTCCGCTGGGCGCTGCGCTCCGGCTTCGACGTCATCGCCCTCTCCTTCGTCCGCAGCGGCAAGGACATCGACGACGTCCACCGCATCATGGACGAGGAGGGCCACCGCCTCCCCGTCATCGCCAAGGTCGAGAAACCCCAGGCGGTCGAGGCCATCGACGACATCGTCGCCGCCTTCGACGGCATCATGGTCGCCCGCGGCGACCTCGGCGTGGAGATGCCCCTCGAACAGGTCCCCATCGTCCAGAAGCGCGCGATCAAACTGGCCAAGCGCAACGCCAAGCCGGTCATCGTCGCCACCCAGATGCTCGACTCGATGATCGAGAACTCCCGCCCGACCAGGGCGGAAGCCTCGGATGTGGCGAACGCCGTCATCGACGGCACGGACGCGGTGATGCTGTCCGGCGAGACCAGCGTCGGCAACTACCCCATCGCGACCGTCACCACCATGGCCCGCATCGTCGAAGCGGCCGAGGAGGACATCCTGGCCAAGGGCCTGCCCCCGCTGACTGAACGCAACAAACCCCGTACCCAGGGCGGTGCGGTGGCCCGAGCGGCCGCCGAGATGGGCGACTTCCTCGGCGCGAAGTTCCTCGTCGCCTTCACCCAGTCCGGCGACACCGTCCGTAGGCTGTCGCGCTACAGGTCCCCCATCCCTCTGATGGCCTTCACCCCCGACCCGGCCACCCGCGCCCAACTCACCCTCACCTGGGGCGTGGAGACCATCCTCGGCCCCCAGGTCGACTCCACCGACGCCATGGTCGACCAGGTCGACGAACTCCTCCTCAAGTACGGCCGCTGCCAGAAGGGCGACATCGTCGTCATCACCGCGGGCTCACCCCCCGGAGTGGCCGGCTCGACGAACCTCGTCCGCGTCCACCACGTCGGCGAGGACGACAGCCCCAAGTAGCGCGAGAACAACGCGGCGAGCAATGTGGCGTCCCCGGACACCTGAATCGCCCTCAATTCCTTCCCGGCCACCGAGAAGAGCGACGGCGAATAGGGGACCGTCCTCGCGGACGAATACGCGGGCTTTCGGCAAATCCCCTCAGTGTTTGGGGCCTACGTGGGTGTCCATGAGGGCGACTGAGGTTTTGCGGGCGACAGAGACGTTGTGGGCGTTCGCCTGCCTCCAGTTGACGCCGACCTTGTCGAGGGTGTCGGTGTAGAGCTGCTTGATGTCCGTGGAGAGGTTGGTGAAGAAATACCGCGGGTATTCGTAGCGCTTTGTCTCACCGCCCACGAGGCGAGTCGTCCAGTTGGTGACACGGCAGCCGTCGGAGTGGACGAGACCCCGGATGAACTCCCAGGGATGGGCGTCGACGATGTCCTGCTGCCAGGGTTCAAGGGCGATTCTGCGGTTGTGCTTCACGCCGGAGTCGCGATGCCGGGCAGGGGTTCGAGCCGGCCCTGCCAGGAGCGGATCGAGGCGCGTGAGATGCCGGTCTCGCGGCTTACGGAGTTCAGGCTGCGGCCCTGTTCGAGCAGCGCGAGCGCTCGCTTGCGTGTGCTGACGTCGTACATGTGGACACTCTGTGAGAGTGATCGTCGCGACACGCAGCAAAAAATGGAGGTTCACACGAACGTGAACCTCCGCTTTAGATTGCGTCCTTCGATTTGAAGGAAAAGTGCCCCGAGTCGGATTCGAACCGACGCTTGATGGGTTTTGAATCCATTGTCTCTACCGCTGGACTACCGGGGCTTCCCCTGAAACCAAGGTCAGCGGTCTCCCGCTGTGCCCCCACCTTATCGCAGCTAGGTAGGCTCTTGTCAGCACTACCCCCGTGCCCTGAACGAGGAGCCCCCGTGACCGCCCCCGAGTCGCCCCAGCCCGTAGACGCGCCCGACGACGACAAGTCGCACGTGCCTCCGCTGACGACCCGTGTCGTCATCGCCGAGGACGAGGCCCTGATTCGGCTCGATCTCAAAGAGATGCTCGAGGAGGAGGGGTACACCGTCGTCGGTGAGGCCGGTGATGGTGAGCAGGCCGTCGAGCTGGCCCGTGAGCACAAGCCCGACCTGGTGATCCTCGACGTGAAGATGCCCAAGCTGGACGGCATCTCCGCCGCCGAGAAGATCGCCGAAGAGGGCATCGCGCCCGTACTGATGCTCACCGCCTTCTCGCAGCGCGACCTCGTCGAGCGGGCGAGGGACGCCGGTGCGATGGCGTACCTGGTGAAGCCCTTCAGCAAGAGTGACGTCGTACCCGCGATCGAGATGGCCGTCTCGCGCTTCACGGAGCTCAAGCAGCTGGAGCAGGAGGTCGCCGACCTCACCCTGCGTCTGGAGACCCGCAAGCTGGTCGACCGCGCGAAGTCGATCCTTCAGACCGAGTACGGGCTGTCCGAGCCGGCCGCGTTCCGGTGGATCCAGAAGACGTCGATGGACCGTCGGATGTCCATGCAGCAGGTCGCCGAGGCGGTCATCCAGGACGCCGACGAGAAGAAGTCCTCCAAGGGCTGACACCCGCGACGGTACGTACGACGAGGCCCGCGCCCCCTGAGCTGGGGGCGCGGGCCTCGTCGTAGAGAAGGACGCTGGTGACCTCAGTCCTCGCCGAGGTACGCCTTCCGTACCGACTCGTCGTGCAGGAGGTCCTCGCCGGTGCCGGAGAGGACGATGTTGCCGACCTCCATGACGTGGCCCTGGTCGGCCAGGGACAACGCCGCCTGGGCGTTCTGTTCGACCAGGAGGATCGTCGTGCCCGACGCCTTGAGTTCCACGATCGTCGCCATGATCTTCTGCATCATGATCGGGGAGAGGCCCATGGACGGTTCGTCCAGCATCAGGAGCTTCGGCTGGGACATCAGGGCGCGGCCCATCGCCAGCATCTGCTGCTCACCGCCGGACAGCGTGCCCGCGGCCTGCTTCTGACGTTCTCCGAGGATGGGGAAGAGGTCGTAGGCGCGCTGGATGTCCTTCTCGATGCCTTCTTTGTCCTTGCGGAGGAAGGCGCCGAGCTGGAGGTTCTCCGCGATGGTGAGGCGGGGGAAGATGTGCCGGCCTTCGGGGGAGTGGGCCAGGCCGAGGGCGACGATCTTGTGGGCGGGGACGCTGTTGAGCGGCTTGCCGTCGAAGGTGATCCTGCCGCCGGAGGGCTGGAGCAGGCCCGAGAGGGTGCGCAGGGTCGTCGTCTTGCCGGCGCCGTTGGTGCCGATGAGGGTGACGACCTGGCCTGCTTCGACGCTGAAGGAGATGCCCTTGACGGCTTCGATCTTGCCGTAGGAGACCCTGAGGTCCTCGACCTCTAGCAGTGCGGTCACTGGGCTTCTCCCTTGGTGCTGGTGGTGCTCTCCGCTTCCGTCGCGGGTTGGGTGTCCTCGGGTGTGGCTTCGAACGGTTCGCCGAGGTAGGCGGCTACGACGCGTTCGTCGGCCTGGACGACGTCGGAGGTGCCTTCGACGAGTTTCTCGCCCTGGACGAGGACGGCGACGCGGTCGCAGAGGTTGAAGATGAAGCGCATGTCGTGCTCGATGACGAGGACGGCGATGCCCTTGTCGCGGATGGCGAAGACCAACTCCTCGGTCGCCCGCGTCTCTTGGGGGTTCATGCCGGCCGTCGGCTCGTCCAGCAGCAGGAGACCCGGCTCGGAGGCCAGGGCGCGTGCGATCTCCAGCTTGCGCTGTTCGCCGTAGGGGAGGTTCCGGGCCAGGTGGTCGCGCTTGTGGGCGAGGCCGATGAACTCCAGGAGTTCCATGGCGCGTTCTTCGCTGGCCCTTTCGGCCTTCTTGAAGCCGGGGCCGCGGAGGAGGGCCGACCAGAGGCCTTCCTTGGTGCGGGTGTGGCGGCCTACGAGGACGTTTTCCAGGACCGTCATGTTGGCGAACAGGCGGATGTTCTGGAAGGTGCGGGCGACGCCGGCCTTGGTGACCAGGTGGGGCTTGGGCGGAAGGACCGTGCCCTTGTAGGAGACCGTGCCCTCGGTGGGGATGTAGAGGCCGGTGAGGCAGTTGAAGAAGGTGGTCTTGCCGGCACCGTTGGGGCCGATGAGGCCTACGATCTCGCCGGCGTTGACGGTGAAGTCGACGGAGCGGACGGCGGTGAGGCCGCCGAAGCGCATGGTGACGTCACGGGCTTCGAGTACTGGTGTCGTCATGGCTCTCTACGCCCCTGCCTTGGTGATGGCCGGTTCGTCGGTCAGGGTCGTGGTGTCCGGTACGTCGAGTTGGCCGGTCTCGTGGAATTCGAGCTGGCGTCGGCGGTTGGGGATGATCCCTTCGGGGCGGAAGCGCATCAGGAGGATGAGCGCGATGCCGAAGGCGAGGAGCGACTTGTCCTGGAGCGCCACGAGCTTCTCCGGGAGCAGGTAGAGCAGGGCGGCGCCGAGGAAGGGTCCGGAGACGGTGCCCATGCCGCCGAGGACGACGGCGGCCAGGAGGAACGCGGAGTTGGGCGGGGCCGCTCCGGCGAACTGGTACGGGTTCGGCACCACGCTGTAGGTGACGTGGGCGCTGACGGTGCCGGCGAGGCCGGCGAGGGTGGCGCCGAGGGCGAACGCGATGAGCTTGACGCGGAAGCCGTTGATGCCCATGGCGGTGGCGGCGGTCTCGTCCTCGCGGATGGCGATCCAGGATCGGCCGATGCGGGAGTCGGAGGCGCGGCGGTAGATCGTGACGACGAGGGCACTGATCAGGACCATGAGCAGGTAGTAGTTGGCGAACCGGCCGATGGTGAATCCGCCGATGTCGTGGCTCTGGCCGAAGTCGAAGCCGAAGAACGACAGGTCGGGGATGGACGGGATGCCGTTGGGGCCGTTGGTGATGTCGGGCCCGGAGACGCCGTCCATGTTGTTGACGGCGATGCGGAAGATCTCTCCGAAGCCGAGGGTCACGATGGCGAGGTAGTCGCCGCGCAGGCGCAGGGTGGGGGCGCCGATGAGGACGCCGAAGACCAGTGACGCGGCTGCGCCGGTGAGGGCGGCGGCCCAGAAGGGGAACTGGACGCCGGAGAACTTGGAGAACTCGGAGCCGGAGACGAGGGCGGCGGTGTAGGCGCCGACGCCGAGGAAGGCGACGTATCCGAGGTCGAGGAGTCCGGCGAGGCCGACGACGATGTTGAGGCCGAGGGCGACGGTGCCGAAGATGAGGATGTTGACGCCGAGGTTGGCGTAGTGGTCGTTGGTCTGGGTGAAGGGGAAGCCGATGGCGGCGACGAAGCCCATGGCGAGGGCGAAGCTGCGGTTCTCGGCGGTGAGGCGGCTGAACCGGTCGAAGAGGCCGGCGGTGTGCAGAGCCCAGGTGCTGAAGACGACGACGATGAGGAAGCCGATGAAGAGTTCGTCCTCGGCGTCGATGCCGTAGGCGAAGACCGTGAGGCCGAGGGCGGCGACGATGGTGATGGCCAGCCGCTGGATCCAGGGCGCGGTCTCCTGGGGGGCCGGGATGTGGTCGGCCTTGGCGATGTACGCCTTGAGTGCTTCCTTGGTGCTGTCGGTGGCGTCCTGCGGGAGGGCGAGGGCGCCGATGACGGGGAGCAGGGAGGCGACGGCGGCGATGTAGGTGCCGGGTTCCCAGTTGACGATGCCGCCGAGTTCGGCGGCGATCGAGATGACCGTGTACCAGGTGACGGCGAAGCCGCCGAGGGCGGCGAGGACGAGGGGTGCGTTGTTGCGGGCGGGCAGGAGCCAGCCGAAGCCTCGGACGCCGTAGAGGGCGAGGGCGAAGACGGCGGTGATGATGCCGGCGACGAGGGTGAGGATCTGGAGGCCGCCGGGGTAGCCGTTGACGGTGAGGTCGCCGGGGAATTCGGCGGTCCAGGTCCAGCGCAGGAACGTGGAGGCCGCGGTGGCGATGCCGCCGGCCAGGAGGAGGGCGCGGGCGGCCGCGAGGGGCAGCGGGATGATGCCGCGTTGTGTTCCGGGTGCGGGGATGGCGTCGTCGGCGGGCGGGGTGGCCGGGGTTTTGGTCGTCTCGGTCATGTGATCACGCCCTGTCCGCGACGCGTTCGCCGAGCAGGCCCTGTGGCCTGAACAGCAGTACGAGGATGAGGAGACAGAAGGCCCAGACGTTGGCCCAGCCGGATCCGCCGAGCTGCTGCATGCCGGGGATGTGGTTGATGTAGGCGGAGGCGAGGGTCTCGGCGACGCCGAGGACTACTCCGCCGAGCATGGCGCCGTAGATGTTGCCGATGCCGCCCATGACGGCCGCGGTGAAGGCCTTGAGGCCCATCAGGAAGCCCATGCGGTAGCCGATGTTGCCGTACTTGAGGCCGTAGGAGACGGCTGCTACGGCGGCGAAGAAGCCGCCGATGGCGAACGCTATGACGATGATGCGGTTGGTGTCGATGCCCATGAGCTGGGAGGTGTCCGGGTCCTGCGCGGTGGCCTGCATGGCGCGGCCGGTGCGGCTCTTGCGGACGAACCAGGCGAGGCCGGACATGCAGACGATGGCGGCCAGCACGAGGAAGATGTCGGCGTCGGTGATGGTGACGGAGCCGATGTCGTGGGTGCCGTCGAGGCTGGGGAAGGAGCGGTCCTTGTCGGCGCCCGGGTAGAAGTTCCGGACGACTTCCTGGAGCGCGAGTGAGAGGCCGATGGCGGTGATGAGGGGCGCCAGCCGTGGTGCTTGCCGCAGGGGGCGGTAGGCGAATCGTTCGGCCCCTACCGCGACGAGGACGGAGACGATTCCGCCGCCGATCAGCATGAGCGGTACGGCGACCACCATCGCGGTGCCGTCGGGCAGGATGTAGGCGTAGACCGTGAGAGCGCCGAACGCTCCGGTCATGAAGATCTCGCCGTGCGCGAAGTTGATGAGCTGGACGATGCCGTACACCATCGTGTAGCCGATGGCGATCAGCCCGTACATCGAGCCGAGGAGCAGCCCGTTGGCCAGCTGCTGCGGCAGGGTGTTCACCGCGTGGCCTCCATTGTCGCTGGTGGTCGTGTGCACAGATCGCGTGCCTGGGGGTGGGGGGGGGTGTGACAACGGGCCGCGCGGTCGGGATCCTCCTTCCGCGCGGCCCGTGGTGCGGTGGTGCTGGGCTGGGATCAGCCGGTGAAGGTGCCGGTCTTCACGGCCTTCCAGGCGCCGTTGGTGACCTGGTAGACGGTGAGCTGCTTGTTGCCGGTGTCGCCGTACTCGTCGAAGGAGACCTTGCCGGTGATGCCTTCGAAGTCGGACTTCTGTACGGCGTCGACGACCTTGGAGCGGAGGTCGTTGCTGTCCGGGAGCTTGCCGTCGTTGGCGTCCTTGACTGCCTTCACCGCCTTGATGATGGCGGAGGCGGCGTCGTAGGAGTAACCGCCGTAGGCGCCGTAGTCACCCTTGTAGCCCTTGGCCTTGTAGGTGGAGATGAAGGCCTTGGCGGCGGGCAGGGTGTCGACGGGGACGCCGACGGAGGTGGCGAGGTCGCCTTCGGCCGCCTTGCCGGCGGTCTGGATGTAGGTGGTGGCGTACATGCCGTCACCGCCGAACAGCGGGATCTTGACGCCGGCTGCCTTGAGCTGCTTGGTGATCTTCTCCGACTCGTCGTACTGGCCGCCGTAGTAGACCAGGTCGGCGCCGGAGTTCTTGATCTTGGTGACGAGCGAGCTGAAGTCGGTGTCGCCGGTGTTGACGTGGTCGGTGCCGGCGATGGTGCCGCCGAGCTTCTTGAAGCCGCTGTTGAAGATCCCGGCCAGGCCGGCGCCGTAGGTCTGCTTGTCGTCGACGACGTAGGCCTTCTTCTTCTTGAGGCCGTTGAACGCGTAGTCGGCGGCGAAGCCACCCTGGAGGGCGTCGGTGGTGGCGGTGCGGAAGTACGTCTTGTACGGCCGCGACTTGCTGGTCGCCCAGTCCTTGCCCTGGGTCAGGCTGGGGTCGGTGTTCGAGGGGGAGATCTCGACCATGTTGGCCGAGGCGAACACCTTCTGCATGGACAGGGCCACGCCGGAGTTCAGCGGGCCGACGGCGCCGACGACGTCGCTCTGGCCGGTGAAGGCGGTGGCGTTGGACTGGCCGGTGGCGGGCTGCGCCTTGTCGTCCAGAGCCTTGACCTTGAACTTGACGCCGGGGACCCAGTTGTTCTTGTTGGCGTCGTCCACGGCGATCTGGACGCCGTACTGGATGCCGAGACCGGTGGTGGAGTTCTCACCGGACAGCGGGGCGTCGACGCCGATGGTCAGGGTGGTCGACCCGCTGTCGCTGTTGCTGTCGCTGTCCCGGGAGCCGCAGGCGGTGAGGGTCAGAGCTCCGGTCGTGAGAACGGAGGTCAGTATCACCAAAGAACGCTGTCGCACAATCAGTCCTTTCCGCAGGCACAGTCGCCCCCGTTTGGAGCGGCAAGGTGCTGCGCTGGTACCCAACTCCCGATGGAGCGGTGACTGGCCGTGACTCTAAGCCCGGTCTGTGGGCATGGGCATCGTCGTGCGCTGGCTTGTGACTTTCTTGTTATGACGTGCAGGTTGGCGGGGATCGTGGAGGGTGGGTCTCGGCCGGTTTGGCGGAATTCAGCCGAGGTCCACATTTTGAGAACCTGCACTTCCGCTTGGCCGTGGGCCTGGCCTGGCCTTTGTCGTGCCGCAGGCCCTGTGGAGGAGCTGGGAAAGGTCCTTGGAGTAGGCGCTGCCGAAGATGAAACTGTGGTGTTGTATTGCGCGCGTGTTACGCAGCGTTACGTCCAGAAAGGCGAGGTCCGCGTTCAGAGGCAGTCCCGAACAGTCGGAAACCGATATCTCCACCGTGACGCGGCGGGTTGTGCCGGTGCTGACGGTGAAGGTGGGGTTCGGAACGGCCTGGGCGGTGAGCCCGTCGAAGGCGGCGCCGATGACGCGTATGGCGACGGGGGGTCCGCTGTCCACGGTGACCGCGAAGCGGAAGAAGCCGGTCGTGGTGGGGGTGTCGGTGGTCTGGGCGAGCCCGATGTAGCGCCATTCGGTGATGTTCGCGGGCCACGGGACGGGCGGGGCGGGGTCGTCCTGCCGCCGGTCGTGGAGGGGCAGCAGGACGGCTCCGAGGGCCACGGCGGCGACCGCGGCCGCGGCGAGCACGGCCCTGCGGGTTCGCTGCGGCAGTGTGTGCCAACGGTCCGTCAGGCGGGGCGAGTCACCCCCGATGACTTCGTAACTCCCGTCCGTCTCCGGTGAGTCGACGGATTCGACGGGCCCGATACCGCTCATGCCGGCAGCCTCATGGGGAAACGGTAGGGGAGCGGACGGGGGTGCGGAAGACGGGGTCAAGATCCTCCGGTTCGGGGCCGGTTCGCGGCTTGCGCGTGGACCCGTCCGCGATCGGCCCGCGGCGGGCGCGGGGATTCAGTTCGCGCTGTCCGCGGGGATGGGGTCGCCCGGCTTCAGGTCCCGCAGCATGCAGGTGAGCCGCGCGGTGCACACGCGGCGCCCGTCCTCGTCACTGATCACGATCTCGTACGTCGCCGTCGAGCGGCCCCGGTGGACGGGGGTGGCGACGCCGGTCACGAGGCCGGAGCGGGCGCCTCGGTGGTGGGTGCAGTTCAGGTCGACGCCGACGGCGATCTTCGTGCTGCCGCCGTGCAGCATGGACCCGAGCGAGCCGAGGGTCTCGGCCAGCACCGCGGAGGCGCCGCCGTGCAGCAGTCCGTACGGCTGGGTGTTCCCCTCGACCGGCATGGTGCCGACGACGCGCTCGGCGGACGCCTCGACGATCTCCACGCCCATCCGGGTGCCGAGGTGCCCCGCGGAGAGGAGGGCGACCAGGTCGACGCCGAGTGTCGAGTACTCGTCGATGACGTCCTGCGGGAACTTCCCGTGCTGCTGCTCGCCCATGGGGCCGACTCCGTTCGTCCTGCGTCCGGCTGGTGCACCTGACCGACGGCTGAGCAAACGCTCAGTCGGTCGTTGATTGTTCCAGACGTACGACGACGGACTTGCTGGCCGGGGTGTTGCTGGTGTCGGCGGTGGCGTCCAGGGGGACCAGGACGTTGGTCTCGGGGTAGTAGGCGGCGGCGCAGCCCCGCGCGGTCGGATAGTGCACGACGCGGAAACCGGGCGCCCGCCGCTCCACGCCGTCCTTCCACTCGCCGACCAGATCGACGTACGACCCGTCGGCGATCCCCAGCCGGGCGGCGTCGTCGGGGTGGACCATGACGACCCGGCGGCCGTTCTTGATGCCCCGGTAGCGGTCGTCGAGGCCGTAGATCGTGGTGTTGTACTGGTCGTGCGAGCGCAGCGTCTGCAACAGCAGGCGCCCTTCCGGCAGTTCGGGGTACTCGACGGGCGCGGCGGTGAAGTTGGCCTTGCCGGTGGCGGTGGGGAAGCGGCGTTCGTCGCGCGGGGCGTGCGGGAGGGCGAAGCCGCCCGGGTGCGCGACACGCGCGTTGAAGTCCTGGAAGCCGGGGATCACGCGCGCGACGCGGTCGCGGATCGTCGCGTAGTCCTTCTCGAACTCCTCCCAGGGCGTGCGGGATTCGGTGCCGAGGACGCGGCGGGCGAGGCGGCACACGATGGCCGGCTCGGACAGCAGGTCGGCGCTCGCGGGCTCCAGGCGGCCGCGGGAGGCGTGCACCATGCCCATGGAGTCCTCGACGGTCACGAACTGCTCGCCGCCGCCCTGGAGATCGCGCTCGGTGCGGCCCAGGGTGGGCAGGATGAGGGCACGCGCGCCCGTGACGGCGTGCGAGCGGTTCAGCTTCGTCGACACGTGCACGGTGAGGCTGGCGCGCCGCATGGCGGCCTCGGTGACCTCGGTGTCGGGGGAGGCCGACACGAAGTTGCCGCCCATCGCGAAGAACACCTTCGCGTCGCCGTCGCGCAGGGCGCGGATCGCGGCGACGACGTCGTAGCCGTGCTCGCGCGGCGGGGCGAAGCCGAACTCCTTCTCCAGGGCGTCCAGAAAGGCGGGTGCGGGGCGCTCGAAGATGCCCATCGTGCGGTCGCCCTGCACGTTGCTGTGGCCGCGCACCGGGCACACGCCGGCGCCGGGGCGGCCGATGTTGCCGCGCAGCAGAAGGAAGTTGACGACCTCGCGGATCGTCGGGACGGCGTGCTTGTGCTGAGTGAGGCCCATCGCCCAGCACACGATGGTGCGCTCGGAGGCGAGGACCATCTCCAGGGCCTTCTCGATCTCCGGGCGGGTCAGCCCGGTGGCGAGGAGCGTCTCGTCCCAGTCGGCGCCGCGCGCGGTGGCGGCGAACTCCTCGTAGCCGTGGGTGTGTTCGTCGATGAAGGGCTGGTCGACCGCGCCCTCCGTCTCAAGGATGAGCTTGTTGAGAAGGCGGAAGAGGGCCTGGTCGCCGCCGATGCGGATCTGGAGGAACAGGTCGGTGAGGGCGGCGCCCTTGAGCATGCCCTGCGGGGTCTGCGGGTTCTTGAACTTCTCCAGGCCCGCCTCGGGCAGCGGGTTGACGCTGATGATCTTCGCGCCGTTGGCCTTGGCCTTCTCCAGGGCGGAGAGCATGCGCGGGTGGTTGGTGCCCGGGTTCTGTCCGGCGACGACGATCAGGTCGGCCTGGTAGAGGTCCTCCAGCAGGACGCTGCCCTTGCCGATGCCGATCGTCTCGTTCAGCGCCGAACCCGACGACTCGTGGCACATGTTCGAGCAGTCCGGCAGGTTGTTGGTGCCCAGCTCCCGCGCGAACAACTGGTACAGGAACGCGGCCTCGTTGCTGGTCCGGCCCGAGGTGTAGAACAGCGCCTCGTCGGGGGAGCCCAGGGCGGCGATCTCCTCCGCGACGATGTCGAAGGCACGCTCCCAGGAGACCGGTTCGTAGCGCTCGGCCCCTTCGGGGAGATACATGGGATGCGTCAGACGCCCTTGCTGCCCCAGCCAATACCCGCTGCGGGTCGCGAGATCGGCCACCGGGTGGGCGGCGAAGAACTCCGGGGTGACCCGGCGCAGGGTGGCCTCCTCGGCGACCGCCTTCGCGCCGTTCTCACAGAACTCCGCCGCGTGCCGGTGGTCCGGCTCCGGCCAGGCGCAGCCCGGGCAGTCGAAACCGTCCTTCTGATTGACCCGCAGCAGCGTCAGCGCGGTGCGCTTCACACCCATCTGCTGCTGGGCCATGCGCAACGTGTGCCCGATCGCCGGAAGTCCGGCCGCGGCGTGCTTCGGCTCGGTGACCTGCGGGGCGTCCTGGACCGGATCACCCTTGGGCGGCTTCGTGGCCATCGCGGGCCCTCCTTCGCTGGCACATGTGCACTACATCTCCGATCCTCGCACGCGGCAGTGACAGCGCCGAGGTCGGTTCGTGGGCCCAATGGTTTCGGCGTGTGTGCGGGGCGTGGGGCGGGGC
>NZ_JBLTJC010000286.1:0-13531 GCF_048158785.1 Streptomyces colwelliae
GACCCCCCTTCGGCCTGAACGGCCTCGTCCTCAAACGCCGGACGGGCTGAGAATGCGGGCCTGCGCTGGAGAGGTGGGCCCCTCCCCGGACTGGCTGAAAATGCCGACCCACGTGGAGAGGTGCGCCCCCTCCAGATGGGTCGGACCGGCATCGAGGAGAACCCTCGGCCGAAGCACCGTCACCTCACCCCCTGATGATCCCCAACACCTCGTCCCGCACCTTCCCCATCGTCGCCTCGTCCCGCGCCTCCGCGTTCAGCCGCAGCAGCGGTTCCGTGTTGGACGGGCGGACGTTGAACCACCAGTCGGCGGAGGAGACGGTGAGGCCGTCGAGTTCGTCGAGGGTCAGGTCGGTCTGGTCCTCGTAGGCCGCGCGGATCGCCGCGAGGCGGGCCTGCTGGTCGTCGACCGTGGAGTTGATCTCGCCGGAGCCCACGTAGCGGTCGTACTGGGCCACGAGGGCGGACAGGGGGCCGTCCTGGCCGCCCAGCGCGGCGAGGACGTGGAGGGCGGCCAGCATGCCCGTGTCGGCGTTCCAGAAGTCCTTGAAGTAGTAGTGCGCGGAGTGCTCGCCGCCGAAGATCGCGCCGGCCTTCGCCATCTCGGCCTTGATGAAGGAGTGGCCCACGCGTGTGCGTACCGGTGTGCCGCCGTTCTCCCTGACGACCTCGGGGACCGACCAGGAGGTGATCAGGTTGTGGATGATCACGCCCTTCCCGCCGTTCCTCGCCAGCTCTCGCGAAGCCACCAGGGCGGTGATCGCGGACGGTGAGACCGGGTCGCCGTTCTCGTCGACCACGAAGCAGCGGTCGGCGTCGCCGTCGAAGGCGATGCCGAGGTCGGCGCCCTCCACGCGGACGCGTGCCTGGAGGTCGACGATGTTCGCCGGGTCGAGCGGGTTGGCCTCGTGGTTCGGGAACGTGCCGTCCAGCTCGAAGTACATCGGAACGAGTGTGAGCGGCAGGCCGGCGAACACGGTCGGGACCGTGTGGCCGCCCATGCCGTTGCCCGCGTCGACGACGACCTTCAGGGGGCGGATGGAGGTCAGGTCGACGAGGCCGCGGAGGTGCGCCGCGTAATCCTCCAACGTGTCCCGCTGGGTGATCGTTCCCGTCGGTCCGGAGACCTCCGGCGCGCCCGAGTCCAGCCAGGACTCGACGAGTTGGCGGATCTCGGCGAGGCCGGTGTCCTGGCCGACGGGGGCCGCGCCCGCCCGGCACATCTTGATGCCGTTGTACTTCGCCGGGTTGTGGGAGGCCGTGAACATGGCGCCGGGCAGGTCGAACGCGCCCGACGCGTAGTACAGCTGGTCCGTGGAGCACAGGCCGATCTCGGTCACGTCGACGCCGCGCGCCGCCGCCCCGCGCGCGAAGGCCGCGGACAGGCCCGGCGACGAGGGCCGCATGTCGTGCCCGGTCACGATCGCGCTCGCGCCGGTCACTTGGACGAAGGCCGCTCCGAACAGCTCGGCCAACGACTCGTCCCACTGGTCCGGGACGACGCCCCGTACGTCGTACGCCTTCACGAGCTGTGACAGATCAGCAGACACGGCCAACCCTCCAGAAAGTCCTATCGGTCGCCCCAAACTACCCGTCAGGACCGACAGTGCGACGTGCGGCAACCGAGCCGTCCACACACCGTTACCTCAGCTCAGGGCAGCATCCACCCCAGGACGGCCGAACTCTGCCCGGCCACGATGAGGCACATCACCAGCAGCAGCCCCACGCTCCAGGGCAGCACCTTGCGCAGCAGGTCGCCCTCCCGCCCCTCCAACCCGACGGCCGCGCAGGCGATGGTGAGGTTCTGCGGCGAGATCATCTTGCCGAGGACACCGCCGGAGCTGTTGGCGGCGGCGAGCAGGTCGGGCGACAGTCCCGACTCGCGGGCCGCGCTCACCTGGAGGGCACCGAACAGCGCGTTGGACGACGTGTCCGATCCGGAGACGGCCACGCCGAACCAGCCGAGCACGGGTGACAGGAAGGCGAGCCCCGCGCCGGCGGCCGCCACGAAGTGCCCGATGGTGGCGGCCTGTCCGGAGAGGTTCATGACGTAGGCGAGTGCCAGGACGGACGTCACGGTGAGGATCGCGAACCGCAGCTCATGCACGGTCGCCGCCCACTCCCGTACCGCCACGCGCGCGTGGACCCCGAGGACAACTGCCGTGCACACTCCGGCGATCAGCACGAGCGTGCCGCCCGTGGCGACGATCGGCCAGGTGAACACATTGCCGCCGACGGGCTTCCCGTCCGGGTTGACGACGTCCAGGAAGGGCCAGTCGTACACGCGCGTGGCCCCCGCCAGCCAGTCCTTGACGGCCGGGATCTGCGCGATGGAGAAGATCGCCACGATCAGCGCGTACGGCGCGTAGGCGCGCAGCACTTCGCGCCGCGGGTCCTCCTCCTCCAGGTCCTCGGTGGGCACGCCGGTGAGCACGGACGCGCGTACCAGCTCGGGGGCGGGCCTGCGCGCCTGCGGTACGGCGACCAGGGCGCCCGCGCCGGCCAAGGCGGCCGCGATGTCGGCGAGTTGGGCGGAGACGTAGTTGGAGGCGGCGAACTGGGCCGCGGCGAAGGCGATTCCGCACGCCATGGCGGGGACCCAGGTCTCCCGTAGGCCGCGTCTGCCGTCCACGAGGCCGACCAGTACGAGCGGCACCACGAGGGCCAGCAGCGGTGTCTGACGGCCCACCACGGAGGCCACCGAGTCCAGTGGCAGGCCCGTGACCTGGGCGAGGGTGACCACCGGTGTGCCCATCGCCCCGAAGGCCACGGGCGCGGTGTTGGCGACCAGGGCGACGACGGCCGCGCGCACGGGGTCGAAGCCGAGCGCGACGAGCATGACCGAGCAGATCGCGACGGGTGCGCCGAATCCGGCGAGGGCCTCCAGGAGGGCGCCGAAGCAGAAGGCGACGACCAGGGCCTGGATGCGGGGGTCGTCGGAGAGCCGCCCGAAGGAGCGGCGCAGGATGTCGAAGTGCCGGGTGCGGACCGTCATCCGGTACACCCAGAGGGCGTTGACGACGATCCACAGGATGGGGAAGAGGCCGAAAACGGCTCCCTGGGCGGCGCTGGAGACGGTCTGTTCCAGCGGCATGCCGTAGGCGAGCCAGGCGACCAGGGCTGCCGCCAGAAGGCCGGTCAGGCCCGCCCAGTACGCCTTCAGGCGCACCCCGCCGAGCAGGACGAGGACGATGACGAGGGGCAGGGCCGCCACCAGGGCGGACAGGCCGAGCGAGTCGGCGACGGGTTCCAGTTCCTGGACGTACACGGGCGCCTCCCCGGGTTCCGCGATGCGGAAAGTGATTTCTCACTGGTCCGGGAATCGTCGTGTCCGCGACAAGGGCGCGTCAATGGGCGTGCATCACTGGATGAAACGCCGAGTGAATCGTTGAACGAACCGCAGGGGGGACCGGGAATCGTTGAACGAACTACGGGACGGACGCCGTCAGTTGTCCGGCGAGCGCAGCACCCGAAGATGCCCCCGACGTGCGACCTCCATCGGGTCCGCCGTACGGGCCCCGCCTCCGCCGCCGGCGCCCGCCGCCCGCTCCTGGGGGCGGGCCGCCTCGCGCACCGCGTTGGCGAGCGCTTCGAGGTCGTCACCGCTCGGGCGGGCGGGCGCGGAGCTGTCGAGCAGCCGGACGACCTCCCAGCCGCGGGGCGCGGTGAGGCGCTCGGAGTGCTCGGCGCACAGGTCGTAGCAGTGGGGTTCGGCGTAGGTGGCGAGCGGGCCGAGGACCGCGGTCGAGTCGGCGTAGACGTACGTCAGCGTCGCGACGGCGGGGCGGCCGCAAGCGGTGCGCGAACAGCGACGTACAGGGCTCACGACGTTGGACGGTACCGCACTCTTGAGCGGGCCGCGACGACTCTCCCCCAGGTCACCCCACCGTGTCGGGCTGTGAAACGCCCCACACACCTCACCGGCAACACACCCCTGACCTGCACGGATACCCCTTCCCGAGATCTCGAACGGGGTCGAACCCGGTCACCACTCGGCACAAACACCGTCAATTGCCTTGAGAGGGACGGTCTTCGAGACATACGGAAACGAGCCCAACCTTGGCCGGAATGGTCATCCGGCGACATGCCGCGCGGAGTGCCCGGCGGCGGGTGGAGTCGGGCGGCCGGACCCGGCGGGGACTACGCTTCACCAGTGATGGACACCCCCGTACCGCCCTCTGCCGCCGGCCCCGGGCCCCGCCGCCGCGATCGCCACGGCCGGGGCATGCGCGGCCCGATCGCGCCGCCCCAGGTTCCGCTCGCCGCGAGCCGCGCCGACGCGTTCGCGGATCTGGTGCAGGACTCCGTGGAGCGCCTGGAGCGTCGCTGGCCGCAGTTGACCGACATCGATTTCCTCGTCCTGGAAGTCCCTCGGCTGGGTGGTGCGGGCGAGGGCTGGAACGACGAGTCGGTGCCCCTGGGGGGCACGATCGCCGCCCACGAGGGGCAGCCCGCGCGCGTGGTGATCTACCGGCGCCCGGTCGAGATCCGCACGAAGGGGCGCGACGAACGGGCCGCCCTCGTCCACGAGATCGTCGTGGAACAGGTCGCCGAACTGCTGGGGCTCACCCCGGAGACGGTCGATCCGCGCTACGGGGAGGACTAGCACCCTCCCCGCGCGCGTGCCGCGAACCGCTACTTCTGGAGTACGGACAGGTCCTCGTCCGTCTGCGGCACCGACACCGTCCCCCGGTCGTCGGGCAGCGTCTGGATCGTGAAGCCCGGTACGCCCTCCTCGGTCGCCGACAGTGTCCGGGCCGCGTACACCGGGCCGCCCGACTGCGGTTCGACCGTCAGCGCGTAGGTGCCCTTCAGGCCAGCGGGGGCCGGGAGTTCGACGTCCTCGGTGGTGCCTGCCTTGATCGTGTACGTCTTCGAGACGGGGGTTCCGCCGCCGCTGCCCGCAGACGCGGTGACCTTGACCGTCGCGGTGCGGGTGGGGGCGACCAGGGACAGGGTGGAGCCCTTGGCGCTGTTGTCGGCGGACGTCGCGCGCGTGCCGACTTGGGCGGTCGCGGGGATGAACGCCGTCTCCTGCTTGCTGCCCTTGCCCCGCACGACCTTCAGCGCGGCGACGATCGGCACGGACTGGTCGGTCGGTGTCAGGACCAGGGAGCCCGGGTCGCCGCGCGTGACGTCACCCAGGTCGACGGCGGTCGTCATGCCCGCCTTCACGTGCACGGTCTCGTGCCCGGCCGGCGTGATCATCCCGGTGGGTGAGGACAGCCGCACCTTCAGGTCGGCGTCCGAGTCGCCCGGCGTGAAGGCGATCAGCCGCACGGAGGTGGCGTCCTTCGGGATGCCCGGCATCACCAGGCTGCCGGCCGGGTCCGTGGACGCGGCCAGCCAGTCGCCGCCGAGCTTGGCGTCGAGGGCCTGCACGGACGCGCCGACCCGGCCGCTGCGCACGCTCACGTGCACGGTCAGGTCGGTCTCCTGGTCGTCGGTGAGCGTGGACAGCAGGATCGGCTCACTGGCGTGCGGCTCGACCGTGATGCCCTCTCCCACCGTCGACTTGAGGTCGCCGTCCTTGCTGTAGAGCTCGATGTCGACGACGGCGGCGGAGTCGTCCGGGTTGGTGAGGTGCACGTAGTCGGTGCGGTCGGCGGAGGTGCTGGCGCCGGGGAACCAGAACTCGGTGTCCGGGGCGGTGCAGTTGACGCCCTGGAGGCCGCGGCCGTTGCCCGCGGCGACCTCGGTGGTCTCCTGGACGGTCCAGCCGGGCGCGTACTTGCCCTCGGCGGTGCCGAGCAGTGCGGGCGCGTCGGCGCCGGAGCTGTCGCCGGTGGCCGGGGCGCCGGGGTCCTTGGGTTCCAGGACGGGCTTGGCGGGCTTCTTCTTGCTGCTCGTGCCGTCGCCCGACTCCTCGGTGGCGGACTGGAGTTCGGCCTTGCCGCTGCTGTCCGTGCCTGCCGTGACGGGCGTGAAGGACGTGTACGACGTGTCGGCGAGGTCGGAGGTGCTGGGAGCCGGGCAGAGCAGGCTGGTGCGCTCCACGGGCAGCTGGGCGGCCGCCTTGGCGGTGCCGGCTCCGGACGCGGCCGGTGCCTTCATCTCGGCGAACCCGGTGACGGCGGCGAGCGCGACCACGCCGGCGAGGAGGGACAGGGTGGGGCGGTTCACTGCTGGCTCCCGTCGGTGCGCTCATCGCCGTGCGGTTGTTGCTGCTGGGCCGGGTCGTACGTCGGGTCGTAGGCGGGGTCGTAGTTCGGGTCGTAGCCCTGGTTCTGGTCGTAGCCCTGGTCGTACGTCGGGTCGTACGCCGGAGTCGCGGGCTGGCCGCCGTACGCGTACGGGTCGTACTGGCCGGCCTGGACGCCCTGGTAGGGGTCCGCCTGGTACGCCTGGTCGTAGGTACCGGGCGGGTACTGCTCGCCTGCCTGGTACTGCTCGCCGCCGTAGGTGCCGTACTCGGCGCCCGCGTAACTCGCGGCATCCCACTCGCCGTAGGACTGCTGCTGCGGGATCGCGGCGACGGCCTCCTCCTCCGGAGGAGGAGGAGGCGTGGTGTTCGTGGCGAACACGTCGAACTGCCCGGTGTCCGCGGGGTCGTCGGCCTGGTCGGTGGACTCGGCCTCCGCCTGGGCGCGCAGGCGGCGGGCCCTGCGGCCCTCGCCCGCGACCGCCTGGGCCGGGATCAGCTCCTCCTCGGGGAGGTCGTCGTCGATCTCGCGGCGGCGGCCCGGGAGGGCGAGCACGACGAGGACGAGGGCGAGCGCGCCCTGTGTCCACAGCCAGGCGGTGTGCCCGATCGGGTCGTCGTAGGTGACGTCCAACTTGCCGCCGGAGGCGGGGAGTTCGAAGCCCTGGGCCCAGCCGTCGACCGTGGTGCGGGTGAGCGGCTCGCCGTCCAGGGTGGCCGTCCAGCCCGCGGCGGCCGAATCGGCGAGGCGCAGGACGCGGCCGGTGGCGCCGGACGGGATCGTGGTGTGGATGTCGACGGGTCCGGCGGCGACGGGCTTCGGGGTGGCGGAGCCGGCGACGATCGCCGCGCGGGAGACCTCCTCGTTCACCCGCCACAGGGCGCTGCCGTCGGCCTGGCTGAGCCTGCTGAGGCCGGGGGTGGCATCCAGGACGCGGCTGACTTCGCGGGGCGCGCCCTTGTGGACGAGGACGTAGCGCACGGCGAAGCCGCCGAGTTCGTCGGCCTGGTCGGCGCCGGAACCGGCGACGAGGTTGGCGACGACCTTGTCGAGCTTGGTGTTCTCGCCGTCCGCCGCGGCGAACTCGCCGTCTCCCATGCGGGCGCCGGAGCCGCGCACCAGCATGTAGCCGACGTGCGCGGCGGAGTCGCTGTCGAGGACGAGGGTGCGGGCCTGGTCCTCGGTGCCGCTCTCCTCGGCGACGAACGCGGGCACCTGGGTCGGGTCGTGGCGCTCCAGGGGGCCGTCGGCGCCCCCGATCATCCAGCCGGCGGCGACGAGCAGCGGGCCCGCGGCCGAGGCGAAGGCGATCAGCACGGCCACCGGCTGGCGCCAGCCGAAGCTCTGCTCGGCCACACGCGCGCGTGCCCCGTCGGCGCCGAGCGCGGCGGCGGCGAGGAGGGCGAGGCCGTAGACGAGGGTCGCGGGGCCCGCCCAGGTGGAGCTGTTGGACAGGACGGCGAAGACGAGGCCCACCAGGGCGACGCCCCAGGCCGTCCAGATCCCGAACTGGCGCTCAGTGCGCAGCAGAGCGGCGAGCGCGGCCAGGACGATGCCGATGAGCATCAGGCCGCTGACCGTGCCGGGGCCGCCCGGGCTGGCGCCGAGCAGGTCGAGGGGGGACGCGGACCCGGAGCCGTACTCCAGTCCGGCCTGCTGGAAGAAGCCGAACGGGAGCAGCGTCAGCGACCAGGGCGCCAGGATCAGCAGCGGGGTGCCGTACTGGGCGAGGAAGCGCGGACCGTAGCCGACGAGGTCGCCGCGGCGCACGGCCAGCAGCGCGATGCCCAGGAGCAGCGTGATGGGCCAGATGATCGGCGTGAAGGCGGTGGTGATCGTCAGGAGCAGGGCGTACGCCCAGGTAGCGCGCCAGCTGCCGCGGGCCCCGGAGGAGTGGGTGAGGCCGCTGGCCGCGATGCCCGCGCGGGCCATCAGCGGGAGCAGCACGGCGAGCACGGCGGTGCCGATGTGGCCGCCCGCGAGGGCGCCGGTGGCGGCGGGCAGGAAGGCGTAGACGACGGCCGCCCACGCGCGCAGCAGCCGGGACTCGACGAGCGGGCGGGAGGCGAAGTAGGCGGTGAACCCGGCCAGCGGGACCGAGGCGACCAGCAGGACCGTGACGGCGAAGCCGGTCGAGCCGAAGAGCAGCGAGGAGAGCATCGCGACGAACGCGAGGTACGGCGGCGCGGACGGGGTGCCGCCGACGCCCACCGGGTGCCAGGAGTCCAGGAAGCGGGACCACAGCTCGCTGGAGTCGCCCGGGGCGGGCAGCAGCGCGCCGCCCGTGAGCGCGCCACTGGCGAGCAGGCCGCGGCAGGCGACGAGCGAGACGAGCAGCAGCACCAGGAACAGCACCGGGCCCGGCTTGCGGGCGATGCGCTTCACGCGCGCGAACTGCTCGATCTCCAGGAAGTCCGCGTCGTCGCCGCCGGGTCCGGACTCGACGGCGCCGCCGTGCCGGCCGGCCCCGGAGGTGATCTCGGGGTCGGAGGTGTCGACGAAGCTGGCGGCGGCCTGTTCGAAGGTGGCCCGCACGGTCGCGCCCGGAGGCGGGAACAGCGGCCGCAGCTCGGCCTTGTCGATCTGGGCGCCGGCCCGGCGACGCCGTCCGGCGAGGATCCGCTCGGGGCGCAGCAGGGTCCCCAGGAGGCCGCGGATCTCGTCGAGGGCCTGTCCGGGGACCTTGCCGACGAGGTTGGCGACGGTGCGCAGCAGGGTGCCGACGACGACCCTGAAGAGGACCCAGGGCAGCACAGCCGTACGGCTGTTGACGAGCAGGGTGTAGACGGCGCCGGCCTTGTCGACCTTGTGCGGGGAGGCGACGGTGCGGCCCGCGCAGTCGACGGCGCGGCGCTCGCGGGAGGCCGCCTCGGCGTGCCGTACGACCGCCTCGGGGGCGACCAGGACGCGGTGGCCGGCGGCGGTGGCGCGCCAGCACAGGTCGACGTCGTCCCGCATCAGGGGCAGCCGGCGGTCGAAGCCGCCGAGTTCGTCGAAGACGTCGCGCCGGACGAGCATGCCGGCGGTGGACACGGACAGCACCGGCCGTACGTGGTCGTGCTGGCCCTGGTCCTGTTCGCGGCGGTCGAGGCCGGTCCAGCGGCGGCCGGAGTGGGCGATGGTGACGCCGACCTCAAGCAGCTGCCGCCGGTCGTACCAGCCGCGCAGCTTGGGGCCTACGACGGCCACGTCGTCGCGGCCCAGTTCGTACTCCTGGTCCACGACCCGCAGCAGTTGCGCCAGGGCGTCGGGCTCCGGGGCGGAGTCGTCGTGCAGCAGCCACAGCCACTGGACGGGTTCGCCGTACGGGAGTTCGGGCATGTCGTAGGCGTCGTCGCGCCACGTGCGCGTGACGGGGTCCCAGCCGCTGGGGCGCTTCAGGTACGGCAGCTCGTCCGGGGTCAGCAGGGGCGCCGTGCGGTTGGCCTCCTCGACGGCCTGGCCGAAGCCGGTGCGCCGGGCGAGGTGGAGCACGCGGTCGGCGCCGAGGGCGTCGGTGACCAGCTGGGCGGAGTCGTCCGCGCTGCCGGTGTCGGCGGCCATGACGCTCTGCACGGGACGCTCCTGGCCGAGCAGCCCGGCGAGCGCGTCGGGCAGCCAGCGGGCGCCGTCGTGGGAGACGAGCACCGCGGTCACCACGTGACGCGGGAACTCAGGAGTGGCAGCGTCGTGTTGGGCTGCCGTGTGGCTGTGCACGGACATCGAGGTACGGGCCCCGGTTCGATGGACTGCGGTGGACGCCCGCGTCCCGAGGGGACTGCGGTACGTCTCGGACGAGCGCCCACACTATCGGCTGGGCATGGCGACGGCCCGCCGCCTGTGGATAACCCAGCTGCGACGGGCCGTTCGGTACGTCCCGAGGTATGACCCGAGGTATGACCCGAGGTATGTCTTGAGGTGTGCCGTACGGCTTCAGACGGCGGCCTTCTTGAGCCGACGGCGTTCCCGCTCGGAGAGGCCGCCCCAGATGCCGAAGCGTTCGTCGTTGGCGAGGGCGTATTCGAGGCATTCGGAGCGGACCTCACAGGCCAGGCAGACCTTCTTGGCCTCGCGGGTGGAGCCGCCCTTCTCGGGGAAGAAGGACTCGGGGTCGGTCTGGGCGCACAGCGCGCGCTCCTGCCAGCCGAGTTCCTCGTCCGCGTCGTCGACCAGCAGTTGCTGCACCAGCTCGGTCATGTGCGCCCCTCGTCCGTCTTTCGCGTCCCCGTGATGTGGCCGTTATTGATGTCGGCTGAACGACACGAGTGAAATTACAAGTGTGCTGCTCCGGGCGAGTCAAGCCGAGATCTGCTATTGGGCCCCTTATTCACTCTGCGGAACCAAGGGCTAGCGGAAAGTGTTCAAATCGGCATAAACCTTGACAAGCAGAAGAGACCCTCCCGAGCGCCTCCTACCCCGAGACGGAGCCTGTACGGGGGAGGACGCCCAGGAGTTCGATCTCGTTCCACTGGGGTTTGTGCGCCCGGTTGTGCGCCATGTGTCCCGGTAGGCGTATGAACAAACCTTTCCCCTGGGAGATGAACCGGATGAGGTGAAACATGTCCCACATACCGGGCGTCGAGTTGACAGTGCGGGTGTGAACCGCTGTCCTTGTGGGCATGCTCGCGAACTTGGCACTCACCTCGACCCGCACCGCCGGGTCCCTCGGTGCTGCCCACGCTCGCTGTAGCTGTTGTTGCTGTTCCGGCTGTTGAGCCCCACGCGCTCCCGCCCCACTTGCTTGTCTGTTTGGTGACACCCAGCCCCCGCCGTTACTTACTTACGCCGAGGAACCACCGCACCCCCATGAACAGCGACAGCGACCTTCAGATCGCCGGCGACATCCTCGAAGTCCCGCACCTCCTCCAGCCGCCGCGCGAACACCCCGCCACCGTGGCCGAGTTCGTCGGCCTGGCGCGCTCCGTCGCGGCCGACCGCGCCCGGTGGGAGCACCTCGTCGAGTACGACGCGACGACCCGCTGGTACCACCGGCTGCACACCGGCCCCGGCTACGAGGTGTGGCTGCTGTCCTGGGTGCCCGGACAGGGCAGCGGGCTGCACGACCACGGCCGCTCCTCCGGTGTGCTGACCGTCCTGGACGGCACGCTGACCGAGCGCACCGAGCGGGGCACGCGCGCGTTGGGGGCGGGCGCGCAGCGGGTGTTCGCGCCGGGGTACGTCCACGAGGTCGTCAACGACACCCTCGAACCGGCCATAAGCCTGCACGTCTACTTCCCGGGCCTGACCGAGATGCCGATGCACACTGCGTGCGCGAGGATCACCGGGTCGGAACCGGTCGATGTCGTGACTGCCTGAGACTGGCTGCCGCGTTGTCAGACCCGCCTGCAAGACTTGTCCCCATGCGCATTGTGGTTCTGGCAGGCGGTATCGGTGGTGCCCGGTTCCTGCGCGGTCTCAAGCAGGCCGTGCCGGACGCGGACATCACGGTGATCGGCAACACGGGGGACGACATCCACCTCTTCGGGCTGAAGGTCTGCCCGGACCTCGACACGGTGATGTACACGCTCGGCGGCGGCATCAACGAGGAGCAGGGCTGGGGTCGGGCCGACGAGACCTTCCACCTCAAGGAGGAACTCGGGGCGTACGGGGTCGGGCCCGAGTGGTTCGGGCTCGGCGACCGGGACTTCGCCACCCACATCGTGCGGACGCAGATGATCGGCGCCGGGTTTCCGCTGAGCGCGGTCACCGAGGCGCTGTGCGACCGGTGGCAGCCCGGGGTGCGGCTGATCCCCATGACGGACGACCGCGTCGAGACGCACGTCGCCGTCGAGGTGGACGGTGAGCGCAAGGTGATCCACTTCCAGGAGTACTGGGTACGGCTGCGCGCCTCGGTCGCCGCCGAGGCCGTCGTGCCGGTCGGGGCCGAGCAGGCCAAGCCCGCGCCCGGCGTCCTGGAGGCGATCGCCGAGGCGGACGTCATCCTCTTCCCGCCGTCCAACCCGGTCGTCTCCGTCGGCACCATCCTCGCCGTGCCCGGCATCCGGGAGGCGATCGCCGAGGCCGGGGTGCCCGTGGTCGGCCTCTCCCCCATCGTCGGGGACGCGCCCGTGCGCGGGATGGCCGACAAGGTGCTCGCGGCGGTGGGCGTGGAGTCCACGGCCACGGCGGTCGCCGAGCACTACGGCTCGGGGCTCCTCGACGGCTGGCTCGTCGACACCGTAGACGCGGCCGCCGTGGCGGATGTCGAGGCGGCCGGTATTCGCTGCCGGGCCGTACCGCTGATGATGACCGACACCGAGGCGACCGCGCGGATGGCGCGGGAGGCGCTGGCGCTGGCGGAGGAGGTGCGGGCGGCATGAGCGAGGTGGCGCCGGTGGAGGGGTACCGGGTCTGGGCGGTGCCCGGGATGCCCGAGGTGGCGGCCGGGGACGACCTGGCCAAGCTGATCGCCGCGGCCGAGCCCGGGCTCGTCGACGGGGACGTGCTGCTCGTCACCTCGAAGATCGTGTCCAAGGCGGAGGGACGGATCGTAGAAGCGACCGACCGGGAAGCCGCGATCGACGCCGAGACCGTACGGGTCGTGGCGCGGCGCGGGGCCCTGCGGATCGTGGAGAACCGGCAGGGGCTCATCATGGCCGCCGCCGGCGTCGACGCCTCCAACACCCCTGCCGGGACCGTGCTGTTGCTGCCCGAGGACCCGGACGCGTCCGCGCGCGCGATCCGCGACGGGCTGCGGGACGCGCTCGGCGTCACCATCGGCGTCGTCGTCACCGACACCTTCGGGCGGCCGTGGCGCACGGGGCTCACGGACGTCGCGATCGGCGCCGCCGGGGTGCGCGTGCTGGACGATCTGCGCGGGGGCACGGACGCGTACGGCAATCCGCTGAGCGCGACGGTCGTGGCCACGGCGGACGAACTGGCCGCCGCCGGTGATCTCGTCAAGGGCAAGGCCGCGGGGCTGCCGGTCGCCGTGGTGCGGGGGCTGCGGCATGTCGTGACCACTGAGGATGACGAGTTGGGCGCGCGGGCCATGGTGCGGGGCGGGCGCGACGACATGTTCCGGCTCGGGACGTCGGAGGCGGTACGGGAGGCGGTGACCCAGCGCCGTACTGTGCGGGCCTTCACGGACGAGGCGGTCGACCCCGGTGCCGTACGGCGGGCGGTGGCCGCTGCGGTGACCGCGCCGGCGCCGCATCACACGACGCCGTGGCGGTTCGTGCTGCTGGAGTCCGCCGAGTCGCGGGGTGCGTTGCTGGATGCGATGCGCGATGCGTGGATCTCCGATCTGCGGCGGGACGGGAAGTCCGAGGAGTCCATCGCGAAGCGGGTGCGGCGCGGGGACGTGTTGCGCGGGGCGCCGTATCTCGTCGTGCCGTGTCTCGTCATGGACGGGTCGCACACGTACGGGGACGCGCGGCGGGACGGGGCCGAGCGGGAGATGTTCGTGGT
>NZ_JBLTJC010000287.1:0-13517 GCF_048158785.1 Streptomyces colwelliae
CCCTCCCGCCCGCCGAGGACGCCCGGCGCGGCGAGGAGTTCCTCGCGAAGCTGCGCGTCTTCTGCGAGACGCAGATCGACGCGGCCCGCATCGAACGCGAGGCGCGCATCCCCGACGAGGTCATCAGCGGCCTCAAGGAGATCGGCGCCCTCGGCATGAAGATCGACACCAAGTACGGCGGCCTCGGCCTCACCCAGGTGTACTACAACAAGGCACTGGCGCTGGCGGGCTCCGCCTGCCCCGCGGTCGGCGTGCTGCTCTCCGCCCACCAGTCGATCGGCGTACCCCAGCCGCTGAAGCTGTTCGGCACGGACGAGCAGAAGGCGGAGTTCCTGCCCCGCTGCGCCCGCACCGCCATCAGCGCCTTCCTGCTCACCGAACCGGACGTCGGCTCCGACCCCGCGCGGCTCGCGACGAGCGCGGTGCCGGACGGGGACTCGTACGTCCTCGACGGAGTGAAGCTCTGGACCACCAACGGCGTCATCGCCGATCTCCTCGTCGTGATGGCCCGGGTGCCGAAGAGTGAGGGCCACAAGGGCGGCATCACCGCGTTCGTCGTGGAGACCGACTCGCCCGGCATCACCGTCGAGAACCGCAACGCCTTCATGGGCCTGCGCGGCATCGAGAACGGCGTCACCCGCTTCCACCAGGTCCGGGTCCCAGCGGCCAACCGCATCGGCCCCGAGGGCGCGGGCCTGAAGATCGCCCTCACCACCCTCAACACCGGCCGCCTCTCGCTGCCCGCGTCCTGCGTCGCGGCCGGCAAGTGGTGCCTGAAGATCGCCCGCGAGTGGTCGGCGGCCCGTGAGCAGTGGGGCAGGCCGATCGCCGACCACGAGGCCGTGGGCGCGAAGATCTCCTTCATCGCGGCGACGACCTTCGCCCTGGAGGCCGTACTCGACCTCTCCTCGCAGATGGCCGACGAGGACCGCAACGACATCCGCATCGAGGGCGCGCTCGCCAAGCTCTTCTCCTCCGAGATGGGCTGGCTGATGGCCGACGAACTGGTCCAGATCCGCGGCGGCCGGGGCTTCGAGACGGCCGAATCCCTCGCGGCCCGCGGCGAGAAGGCGGTCCCCGCCGAACAGGTCCTGCGCGACCTCCGCATCAACCGCATCTTCGAGGGCTCGACGGAGATCATGCACCTCCTGATCGCCCGCGAGGCCGTCGACGCCCACCTCAAGGTCGCCGGCGACCTCATCGACCCCGACAAGTCCCTTCAGGACAAGGCGAAAGCGGGCGCCAACGCGGGCGTCTTCTACGCCAAGTGGCTCCCGAAGCTGGTCGCGGGCACCGGCCAACTCCCGGGCACCTACGGCGAGTTCCGCCACGGCATCGACCTCTCCCGGCACCTTCGCTACGTCGAACGCGGCGCCCGCAAGCTCGCCCGCTCCACCTTCTACGCCATGTCCCGCTGGCAGGGCCGCATGGAGACCAAACAGGGCTTCCTCGGCCGGATCGTCGACATCGGCGCGGAACTCTTCGCGATGAGCGCGGTCTGCGTACGGGCCGAACTCCTGCGCACCCAGGGCGATCACGGCCGCGAGGCCTACCAACTCGCCGACGCCTTCTGCGAACAGTCCCGCATCCGCGTCGAGGAACTCTTCGGCCGCCTGTGGACCAACACCGACGCGATCGACCACAAGGTCGTCAAGGGTGTCATGGGCGGCGCGTACACATGGCTGGAGGAAGGCATCGTCGACCCGTCGGGCGACGGACCCTGGATCGCCGACACGACCCCGGGCCCGTCCAAGGCGGACAACCTCCACCGACCGGTCAACTAGCCCTCGTTCAGCAGTACTTGTCGCTCGGATCCCGCGTCGTCCACGAACAGGTGTCGACCTTGCTGCCGTTGGACTTCGTCAGCGTCGCCGTGTCGCTGGTGTTGTTCCAGACATAGGCGGCACGGCCCTGGTACGTGTTCGCCGCGGTGTCCGAGCCCTTGCCCGTGTGCACCTTGATGTACTTGCCGGCGCCGATCTTGATGTTCTTGAAGACGTATCGGTGGTTCGAGACGTCCTTCAGCACCCACCCCTTGAGCGAGATCGCCGACCCGCTGGTGTTCTTGATCTGCACCCACTCGCCGTTCAGGCTCGTGTTGGACCGGGTGTCCGAGCCCGGGCTGTCGAACCAGACGCGGTAGATCGTGACCCCGCCGGCCGCCTCGGCCGGAGTGCTCAGCAAGGTGCCGGTGAGTATCGCGGCGCCCGCGAGTGCGGGCAGGGCAGCGCGTATCCGCATGGAGAATCCCCCCAGGATGTCGTCCACGCGCCGGTCGTCCACCGGCGCAGGACTGAAGTGTTATCACACGACCTTCACGCCGTATTCACAAAGGGGGATTTCCCTTCAATCACCGACGAGAGCCGATAAGCCACCCGCGCGAGGGAACCGCTGTCCACCCGGGGACCCGTTGCGGCAACAATGGAGGGATGAGCGACAGTCCAGCACCCCTCGCCGACCCACATCTCGTCTACGACCCCGTCGTGGGCGACGGTCCCAAGGCCCTGGTGATCCTCGGGTCCACCGGGTCCATCGGCACCCAGGCCATCGACCTGGTGCTGCGCAACCCGGACCGCTTCCGGGTCACCGCACTCTCCGCGAACGGCGGCCGGGTCGGGCTTCTCGCCGAGCAGGCCCACCAGCTCAGGGTGCGGACGGTCGGGGTCGCCCGCGAGGACGTCGTACCGGCACTGCGCGAGGCGCTCGCCGCGCAGTACGGCGCGGGGGAGCCGCTCCCGGAGATCCTCGCCGGACCGGACGCGGCCACCCAACTCGCCGCCTCCGACTGCCACACCGTGCTGAACGGCATCACCGGATCCATCGGCCTGGCACCCACCCTCGCCGCCCTGGAGGCGGGTCGCGTCCTCGCGCTCGCCAACAAGGAGTCGCTCATCGTCGGCGGCCCGCTGGTGAAGGCGCTGGCCAAGCCGGGCCAGATCATCCCGGTGGACTCCGAGCACGCGGCGCTGTTCCAGGCCCTCGCGGCCGGCACCCGAGCCGATGTGCGCAAGCTCGTCGTCACCGCGTCCGGCGGTCCCTTCCGGGGTCGTAGCAAAGCGGACCTGGCGCGAGTGACCGTAGAAGAGGCACTCGCGCACCCCACCTGGGCGATGGGCCCGGTGATCACGATCAACTCGGCGACCTTGGTGAACAAGGGGCTGGAGGTGATCGAGGCGCACCTGCTGTACGACATTCCCTTCGATCGCATTGAGGTGGTCGTGCACCCGCAGTCGTATGTCCACTCGATGGTGGAATTCACGGACGGTTCGACACTCGCCCAGGCGACACCCCCCGACATGCGCGGGCCGATCGCCATCGGGCTCGGCTGGCCCGAGCGGGTCCCGGACGCGGCGCCCGCGTTCGACTGGAGCAAGGCGTCGACGTGGGAGTTCTTCCCGCTCGACACCGACGCGTTCCCGTCGGTCGGCCTCGCCCGGCATGTGGGACAGCTCGCGGGCACGGCTCCGGCGGTGTTCAATGCGGCGAACGAGGAGTGCGTGGAGGCGTTCCGCGCGGGCGCGCTGCCGTTCAACGGAATCATGGAGACGGTGACACGGGTGGTCGAGGAACACGGGACACCGGCCACGGGAACTTCACTGACCGTGTCGGACGTCCTCGAAGCGGAGACCTGGGCACGCGCCCGGGCCCGCGAACTGACAGCGCAGACGACCACGGCGAACGCGGAGGCGCGTGCATGACAGCCCTGATGATGATCCTCGGCATAGTCGTCTTCGCGGTCGGCCTGCTGGTCTCGATCGCCTGGCACGAGCTGGGGCATCTGTCCACGGCGAAGCTCTTCGGTATCCGGGTGCCCCAGTACATGGTCGGCTTCGGCCCGACCATCTGGTCCCGGAAGAAGGGCGACACCGAGTACGGGTTCAAGGCCATCCCGTTCGGCGGCTACATCCGCATGATCGGCATGTTCCCGCCCGGCCCCGACGGCAAGATCGAGTCCCGCTCCACGTCGCCGTGGCGCAGCATGATCGAGGACGCCCGCTCGGCGGCCTTCGAGGAGCTGGAGCCCGGCGACGAGTCTCGCCTGTTCTACACACGCAAACCCTGGAAACGGGTCATCGTGATGTTCGCGGGCCCCTTCATGAACCTCATCCTCGCGGTCGCGCTCTTCCTCACCGTCCTGATGGGCTTCGGCATCTCGCAGCAGACCAACACGGTCAGCTCGGTCTCCGAGTGCGTCATCGCGCAGAGCCAGAACCGCGACACCTGCAAGAAGACCGACCCGGCCTCACCGGCGGCGGCAGCGGGCCTGAAGGCGGGCGACAAGATCGTCAGCTTCAACGGAGTCAAGACCACTGACTGGAACAAGCTCTCCGACCTGATCCGCGCCACCCCCGGCAAGACGGTCCCGATCGTCGTCGAGCGCAAGGGCCAGGCCCTCACCCTGCACGCGAAGATCGCGTCGAACCAGGTCGCCAAGAAGGACTCCAGCGGCCAGATCGTCCAGGGCCAGTACGTCACCGCCGGCTTCCTCGGCTTCAGCGCGGCCACCGGCATCGTCCGCCAGGACTTCGGCGACTCGGTCACCTGGATGGGAGACCGCATGGGCGAGGCCGTCGACTCCATCGCGGCCCTCCCCGGCAAGATCCCGGCCCTGTGGAACGCGGCCTTCGACGGCGCCCCCCGCCAGGCCGACTCCCCGATGGGCGTGGTCGGCGCGGCCCGCGTGGGCGGCGAGATCTTCACCCTGGACATCCCGCCCACCCAGCAGTTGGCCATGGCTCTGATGCTGGTGGCCGGCTTCAACCTCTCCCTCTTCCTCTTCAACATGCTCCCGCTGCTCCCGCTCGACGGCGGGCATGTCGCGGGCGCGCTGTGGGAGGCGCTGCGGCGGAACCTGGCGAAGGTGCTCAAGCGCCCGGACCCGGGCCCGTTCGACGTGGCGAAGCTGATGCCGGTGGCTTATGTGGTGGCGGGGATCTTCGTCTGCTTCACGTTGCTGGTCTTGGTGGCGGACGTGGTTAACCCAGTGAAAATCTCCTAGTCACCCATAGTTTGTGGCGGCCCGGCATCTTTCCTGCCGGGCCGCTCTCCATTGAGTGGGTTTACGGCCGGGATGTGCTCGGGCCGGCACGGTTGACGTAATCTCGAAGCCTGGAGCCCGCTGTTCCGGGACCGGGGCCTTGATCCACGACTTGGGGTTGCACAGCAGATGACTGCGATTTCTCTCGGCATTCCGTCCGTACCGACCAGGCTCGCCGAGCGCCGCAAGAGCCGGCAGATCCAGGTCGGCACCGTGGCGGTCGGCGGCGACGCGCCGGTGTCCGTGCAGTCCATGACGACGACCCGTACGTCGGACATCGGCGCCACGCTCCAGCAGATCGCCGAACTCACCGCGTCCGGCTGCCAGATCGTCCGCGTGGCCTGCCCGACACAGGACGACGCCGACGCCCTCTCGACCATCGCCCGCAAGTCGCAGATCCCGGTGATCGCGGACATCCACTTCCAGCCGAAGTACGTCTTCGCGGCGATCGAGGCGGGCTGCGCGGCGGTCCGCGTGAACCCCGGCAACATCAAGCAATTCGACGACAAGGTCAAGGAGATCGCGCGGGCCGCGAAGGACCACGGCACCCCGATCCGCATCGGCGTGAACGCGGGCTCGCTGGACGCTCGACTGCTGAAGAAGTACGGCAAGGCGACCCCCGAGGCGCTCGCCGAGTCGGCCCTGTGGGAGGCGTCCCTCTTCGAGGAGCACGGCTTCCAGGACATCAAGATCTCGGTCAAGCACAACGACCCGGTCGTGATGGTCGAGGCGTACCGCCAGCTCGCGGCCCAGTGCGACTACCCGCTCCACCTCGGCGTCACCGAGGCGGGCCCGGCGTTCCAGGGCACGATCAAGTCGGCGGTGGCTTTCGGCGCGCTCCTGTCCCAGGGCATCGGTGACACGATCCGCGTCTCGCTCTCGGCCCCGCCGGTGGAGGAGGTCAAGGTCGGCAACCAGATCCTGGAGTCCCTGAACCTCAAGCCCCGCCGCCTGGAGATCGTCTCCTGCCCCTCCTGCGGCCGCGCCCAGGTCGACGTGTACAAGCTGGCCGAGGAGGTCACGGCGGGCCTGGAGGGCATGGAGGTCCCGCTCCGCGTGGCCGTCATGGGCTGCGTGGTGAACGGCCCCGGCGAGGCCCGCGAGGCCGACCTCGGCGTCGCCTCCGGCAACGGCAAGGGCCAGATCTTCGTCAAGGGCGAGGTCATCAAGACCGTCCCCGAGTCGAAGATCGTGGAGACCCTCATCGAGGAGGCGATGAAGATCGCCGAACAGATGGAGGCGGACGGCATCGCCTCCGGCGAGCCTTCGGTTTCGGTCGCGGGCTGAAGGGTGTGGCGCGGGCCGGAAGGTCTGGGTCGGGCTGCGGAGTCTCGGGGCTGAACCTGTCCGCGCCGGTCCGCACCATCAGCCCGTCCGGCGCTTGAGGACGAGGCCGTCCAGGCCGAAAGCGGGGGGCTGGGGGCGGCAGCCCCCAGAGACGGCGACCTGACCCACCCCGACTGAGAAGCAAGCGGCAACACAAAGCACCGCTCAGCTTCCGCAGGTACAGTGCGGAGATCAGCAGACCTTAGGGTGAGGCCCCGCACGTGTTGACCCAGACCACCTCTCGGGTGCTCGAACCGAGCGACCTGGACGCCGCGCTCGCCGTGCTCGACCGCGAGCCGGTCACGAACGCCTTCGTGACCTCGCGGGTGCAGGTCGCGGGCCTCGACCCCTGGCGGCTCGGCGGCGAGATGTGGGGCTGGTACGAGGACGGCATGCTGACGTCCCTCTGCTACGCGGGCGCCAACCTCGTCCCGATCTGCGCGACACCGCGGGCCGTCCGCGCCTTCGCCGACCGCGCCCGCAGGGCCGGCCGCCGCTGCTCCTCGATCGTCGGCTCAGCCGAGGCGACGGCCCAACTCTGGCGCCTCCTCGAACCCAGCTGGGGCCCGGCCCGCGAGGTCCGCGCCCGCCAGCCCCTCATGGTCGCCGACCGCATGCCCACCGACATCGCCCCCGACCCGTACGTCCGCCGTATCCGCAAGGACGAGATGGACACGATCATGCCGGCGTGCGTGGCGATGTTCACCGAGGAGGTGGGCGTCTCCCCACTGGCCGGCGACGGCGGCCTCCTCTACCAGGCCCGCGTGGCCGAACTCGTGGGCTCCGGCCGCTCGTTCGCCCGCCTGGACGAGTACGGCAAGGTCGTCTTCAAGGCGGAGATCGGCGCGGCGACACCCAAGGCCTGCCAGATCCAGGGCGTCTGGGTGGCCCCCGAGTACCGGGGGATGGGCGTGGCGGCCCCCGCGATGGCATCGGTCCTGCGCTACGCCCTCGCGGACGTCTCCCCGATGGTCAGCCTCTACGTGAACGACTTCAACACCCCGGCGAGAAGGGCGTACTTGAGGGTCGGCTTCCAAGAGGTCGGCGCCTTCATGAGCGTCCTCTTCTGAAACGCGCCAAGGGCGAACCCCCGAGGGGCGCGGGGCTGTGACATGTGCGGCTGGCTCCGCCGCGTGGGCGCGACCAGCCACGTGCGGCCCGCACCCGAACAACAACCGAACCCCCTGTACTCTCCCCACATGCGATTTCCCGGTCACGGTCACCGCCAGCCCCAAGACGTCGTGATCGGCCCCCTGGACCTCTCGGCCCACGTGGACGAAGCCCTGGCCGTACAAGCCCTCGCATTCGGCCTGGGCCCGGACGAAGTAGCGGTACGGCGCCAGATCGTCCTGCGCCACATGACCTACCCCGGCGCCCGCGCCCTCGGCGCCACGACCGAAGGCCGACTCGTCGGGTTCGTCTACGGCATGCCCAACAACCGCACCCACTGGTGGTCCACGGTCGTGGAGCCGTACCTCCGGGCCCGCGACCACGACGACTGGCTCGACCACTCCTTCGTGATCACCGAGCTGCACGTCCACCCGCACTACCAGAACCGCGGCGCGGGCCGTTCCCTGATCACCACCATCACGGACGCCGCCGCCGAACCCCGCTCGATCCTCTCCGCGATCGACACCGACAGCCCGGCCCGGGGCCTCTACCGCTCCCTCGGCTACGAGGACCTCGCCCGCCAGGTCCTGTTCCCGAGCGCCCCCAAGCCGTACGCCGTCATGGGCGCCCCGCTCCCGCTGCGCCACCGGTAGACACCGCTAACCGATTTCCACCGGCACAGCACGCCCGGCTAACCTCCTAGCCATCACCCTTTCCCGGCAGGAGTACAGGAACAATGGCGAACGCACCGGTCCAGCGCATGTCCCAGTTGATGGCGAAGACGCTGCGCGACGACCCGGCGGACGCCGAGGTCCTCAGTCACAAGCTGCTCGTGCGGGCCGGCTACGTCCGTCGCACGGCCGCCGGCATCTGGTCCTGGCTGCCCCTCGGCAAGAAGGTCCTCTCCAACGTCGAGCGGATCGTGCGTGAGGAGATGGACGCGATCGGCGCCCAGGAGGTGCTGCTCCCCGCGATCCTGCCCCGCGAGCCGTACGAGGCGACCGGCCGCTGGGAGGAGTACGGCCCCGAGCTGTTCCGCCTCAAGGACCGCAGGGGTGGCGACTATCTCCTCGGCCCGACCCACGAGGAGATCTTCACGCTGATCGTGAAGGACCAGGCGTCCTCCTACAAGGACCTGCCGGTCATCCTCTACCAGATCCAGAACAAGTACCGCGACGAGGCCCGCCCCCGCGCCGGCGTCCTGCGCGGCCGCGAGTTCCTGATGAAGGACTCGTACTCCTTCGACACGGAGGACGAGGGCCTCGCCAAGTCGTACGCCCTGCACCGCGAGGCCTACCAGAAGGTCTTCGCGCGCCTGGGTCTCGACTACCGCATCTGTGCCGCGACCGCAGGCGCGATGGGCGGCTCGAAGTCGGAGGAGTTCCTCGCCCCGGCCGAGGCCGGCGAGGACACCTTCGCGGACTGTCCGAACTGCGACTTCGCCGCCAACACCGAAGCGATCACGTACGAGTTGAAGCCCGTGGACGCCGCCGGCGTGCCCGCGCTCGAAGAGATCCCGACCCCCGACACCCCCACCATCGAGACCCTCGCCGCCCACCTCGGCGTGGAGGCCTCCGCCACGCTGAAGAACCTCCTCGTGAAGGTCGACGGCGAGATCGTGGCCGTGGGTGTCCCCGGTGACCGTGAGGTCGACCTGGGCAAGGTCGAGGCCCATTTCGCCCCCGCCGCAGTGGAGTTGGTGACGGCGGAGGACTTCACCGGCCGTCCCGACCTGGTGCGCGGGTACGTCGGTCCGCAGGGCCTGGGCGAGAAGGTCACGTACATCGCCGACCCGCGTGTGGCCCCCGGCACCTCCTGGATCACGGGCGCCAACAAGGAGGGCACGCACGCCAAGAACGTCGTCGCGGGCCGGGACTTCGAGGTCGGCGAGTACGTCGACGTCGTGGTCGTGCAGGAGGGCGACCCCTGCCCCAAGTGCGGCACCGGCCTCAAGCTGGACCGCGCGATCGAGATCGGCCACATCTTCCAGCTCGGCCGCAAGTACGCCGACGCCCTCAAGCTCGACGTCCTCGGCCAGCACGGCAAGCCGGTCCGCGTGACCATGGGCTCCTACGGCATCGGCGTCTCCCGCGCGGTGGCCGCCCTCGCCGAGCAGACCGCCGACGACAAGGGCCTGTGCTGGCCCGCCGAGGTCGCTCCGGCCGACGTGCACGTCGTAGCCGCGGGCAAGGCCCTCCAGACCGAACTCGCCCTCGACGTATCGGAGAAGCTGCGCGCGGCCGGCCTGCGCGTCCTGGTCGACGACCGCGCCGGGGTCTCCCCGGGCGTGAAGTTCACCGACTCGGAGCTGATCGGCGTACCGAAGATCCTGGTCGCGGGCCGTCGCTCCGCCGAGGGTGTCCTGGAGCTGAAGGACCGCAGGACCGGCGAGCGCGAGGAACTGACCGTCGACGAGGCGATCGCGCGCCTCACCGCGTAAGCAAGTAGCGCGTAAGCGGCGATCAACGGAGAAGGGGCTTGTTGAAGCCTCAAGCAATTTAAGATTCCTCTCAGAGAGTTCTCGGGAGGCGTATGGGCGCCTCACAGACTTCTCTCAGGCTGGTCCCCGACCGTAGGACGTGACAGAGCGTCACTGCGGAGGGGAAGAGTCATGACAGTCAAGGAGCGTGGGGCCGCTACGGCGGTCCGCAGAGGCAAGCGGCGCATCGCGGCCGCCACGGCGGCGATCACGCTGGCCGCGGCGGCCGGGGTGTTCGCCCTGGTCGGCACGATGCAGTCGGACGCGGAGGCGGACACGACGGCGAGCAGCACCGGCACGACCAGCTCGTCGTCGCCCTCGCCGTCCGCCTCTTCCAACACCTCGTCCACATCGGACAGTTCGACCTCTTCGTCGTCCTCATCCTCCTCATCCTCCACTTCTTCGTCCTCGTCCTCGTCGGACCTCCAGTCGTCCTCGTCCGGCGTGACGTCGTCGTCCGGCAGCTCCACCGACTCCACGTCGGGAGCGTCGTGATGAGCACAAGCACCGCGCCCCCGCGCACGACGGCCGCCGCCGACTGGCGTGCCCTCGGGACCAGCGTCCGGCTGGTCGTCACCGATCCGGCCCTGCTGGACTCCTGCAACCTGCTCCTCGCCCGGCACCTCGCCGAGGTCGACGCGGCGTGCAGCAGGTTCCGTACCGACTCCGAACTGACCGCGCTGGACGCCGCGTTGGGCCGCCCGGTCACCGTGAGCCCGCTGCTCGCCGAGGCGTTGGCGGTCGCGCTGCGCGCCGCCGAGGCGACGGACGGCACGGTCGACCCGACGGTCGGCTCGGCCATGAACGCCATCGGCTACGACCGCGACTTCACCCTCGTCCAGGAGGACGACCGCCCGATCCGGCTCACCGTGAAGCGCGCCCCGGGCTGGCGCACGATCGACCTGGACCGTACGACGGGCACGGTCACCGTCCCGGCCGGCGTCCGCCTGGACCTCGGCGCCACGGCGAAGGCCTGGGCCGCCGACAAGGCCGCCGCGATGCTTGCCCAAGTGGCGGGCTGCGGAGTCCTGGTGAGCCTGGGCGGCGACACGGCCGTGGCGGGGGAGCCCCCGGCCGGCGGCTGGAACATCCGCGTCCAGGACGTCACGGGTTCCGTCGACGAGACGCCCGCGCACGGTACGTACGCCACGATCGGCCTGCGCTCCGGCGGCCTCGCCACCTCGGGCACGGCCGCCCGCCGCTGGCGCAGGGGCGGCTACGAGCTGCACCACATCGTCGACCCGCGCACCGGCCTCCCCGTCCGCAGCCCCTGGCGCACGGTCTCGGTCGCCGCCGCGACGAGCGCCGACGCCAACGCGGCGAGCACGGCGTCCCTGGTCAAGGGAGCGGGCGCGGAACGCTGGTTGACACGCCTGGGCCTCCCCGCGCGCCTGGTGGCACAGGACGGCACGGTCGTCACGACTCCCGGCTGGCCCACCTCCCCGGCGAGGCCCCGGGGGACCGCCGCATGAGCTCCGAGATCCTCTGGTACGCCAACCGCGCCACCGGAGCCGTCTGCCTCGTCCTGTTCACGGTCGTGGTCCTGCTCGGCATCGCGGTCCGCCTGCGCACCCGGCTCCCCGGCCTGCCCCGCTTCGGCACGGTGAACCTGCACCGCACCCTCTCCCTCTCCGCGACCGCCTTCCTGGCGCTGCACATAGCGGTGGCGGTGATCGACGGATACGTGAACATCACCGTCGTCGACGCGGTCGTGCCCTTCGTCTCCGACTACGAGCCGTTCTGGCTCGGCCTCGGCACGGTCGCCCTCGACCTGATGCTCGCGGTCCTGGTCACCAGCCTCCTGCGGGAACGCATCGGACACCGCACCTGGCGGGCGCTCCACTGGCTCGCGTACGCCTCCTGGCCGGTCGCCCTGATCCACGGCATCGGCATCGGCACGGACACCGGTACCGACTGGATGACCTGGCTGACCGTGTCCTGCGTGGCCGCCGTGGTCGCCGCCTTCGGCATCCGCACGGCCCACTCCGCCCGCGAGTCCCGCCGCACCCCCGCAGCCCTGCTCCGCACAGCCGAAGGAGCCCGCTCATGACCACCACGACCTTCACCGACGTCTACATGTCCCCCCGCCTCCTCGCCCCCGGCGGCACCGCGGCCGACCTCTCCACCCACGAACTCCGCTACGGCCCACTGTCGTACGGAGATCCCGACGGCCTGCTGAGAACAGTCGCCGAATCCGGCCTCACCGGACGTGGAGGCGCCGCGTTCCCGACGTACCGCAAACTCGTCGCGGTGGCCGACGCGAGCCGTCGCACGGGCCGCGCACCCGTGGTCGTGGCGAACGGCGCGGAGGGCGAACCGGCCAGCCGCAAGGACAAGACACTGCTCCGCCTGTCACCCCATCTCGTCCTGGACGGGCTCCAGTTGGCGGCCCGGGCGGTGGGCGCGGGGGAGGCGCACCTGGCCGTGGAGGACGGCGCGTCCTACCTGGAATCGGCGCTGGCCCAGCGCGACGACCCGCTCCCCGTACAGGTCGTCCGCCTCCCCAAACGCTTCCTGTCGGGCCAGGCATCGGCGCTGGCGCAGTACGTCTCGGGCAACGCCCCGCTGCCCCGCCACCAGCACCCGCCGGTCCGCGAACGCGGAGTGCGCAAAGCCCCCACGCTCATCCAGAACGTGGAGACCCTGGCCCACCTCGCCCTGGTCGCCCGCTACGGCGCCGACTGGTTCCGCACCGCCGGCACGCCGACCCAGCCGGGCAGCACCCTGTGCACCCTGCATGTCCCGGGCCGCGAAGTCCGGGTGGTGGAAGCCCCGTTCGGCCTCCCCCTGAACCGACTGCTCCCCCTGCGAGGAACATCCGCGGTACTGGTCGGCGGCTACCACGGCACCTGGATCCCCACCGCCGAAGCGGCCCAACGCACGCTCGACGCAGCCGACTTGGGAGCAGGCGTCCTGGCCGTACTCCCCACCGACCGCTGCGGCGTGGCCGAAACCGCCCGCGTCCTGCGCTACTTGGCCCTGCAATCGGCCGGCCAGTGCGGCCCCTGCCTCAACGGCCTCCCGCGTATAGCCTCCGCCTTCCAGACCCTGGCCACCCCCGGCCCCCAGGCCAACACCCGCCAGGACGTCGCCCGTTGGTCCGGCCTGGTGGAGGGCCGAGGCGCCTGCCACCACCCCGACGGCACGGTCCGCCTGGTCCGCAGCGCGCTGACCACCTTCGCCCCTGAACTGGACGCCCACGCAAGGGGTTTGTGCACCGCGAGCGACCCCACCCCCTTGCTCCCGATCCCGAACGAGGCCCACTGACCATGGACCAGAAGATCCACCAGAAGATCGACATCGACTGGACGTCCTGCCAGGGACATGGCCTGTGCGCCGAGTTGCTCCCGGACCACATCACCCTGGATGAGTGGGGCTACCCCTTGGTGGACGGAGCACCGATCCCGCCCCGCACGGCGAAACGGGCGCGCAGAGCGGCCTCAGACTGTCCGGTCCTGGCCCTGAAACTAACGGTGACTTGAAACTGCCGACAACTGGAGCGCCCCTTTAGGGGCGCGGGGAACTGCGCGACCAGCCCCAACGCACCCGCAGACCGAAAACAAC
>NZ_JBLTJC010000288.1:0-13444 GCF_048158785.1 Streptomyces colwelliae
GGCGGCGCGAGGCTGTTGATCCTCGACGTCACGGACGCCGACAGCATCACGGCGGCGGCGCGGCAGGTGGACGCCCTGGACGTCCTGGTCAACAACGCGGGCATCATGGCCGGCGGAAGCCCGGCACGCACCCGCTCACCCGCTGGAAGCACCCGCACGGAGCCGCAACGCCCTTCCCTCAACCCCGCTGCCCAGACAGGAGACGCCATGAGTACCGTGGCCGCTCAGCCAGTCCCCAACACGGTCGATCCCAGAACCGCCCGCAAAGTCACCCTCGCGGGCTGCGTCGGAATCTTCGCCGAGCTCTACGACAACGGCATCTTCGGCTTCATGGCCGGATCCCTCGCCGCCGTCTTCTTCCCCGGCTCCGACAACGCCGTCCAGCTCGTCTTCCTCGGCTACGCAGTCTCCTTCTTCTTCCGCCCCCTCGGCGCCGTCATCTGCGGCCACCTCGGCGACCGCATCGGACGCCAGCGGATGCTGGTCTTCGTCATCCTGCTGATCAGCGCCGCCACCGCGGCCATCGGCGTGCTCCCCAGCTACGCCAGCATCGGCATCGCCGCACCCGCCCTGCTGATCCTGCTCCGCGTCGCCCAGGGCTTCTCCGTCGGCGGTGAGGCCTCCGGCGCGATGAGCTTCCTCGCCGAGCACGCCCCGGAGGGCAAGCGCGGCCTGTACACGAGCTACGCGCAGATCGCCTCGTTCCTCGCGCTGCTCACCGGCACGCTGGTCGCCGCCGCGATGACCAGCGGACTCGGCTCCGCCCGCATGGAGTCCTGGGGCTGGCGCATCCCGTTCCTGCTCGCCGTGCCGCTCGGCATCGCCGGCATCTACATCCGCAAGCGCATCAGCGACACCCCCAACTTCACGCGCCTGAAAGAAGAGGACGGCCTCTCCAAGAACCCGCTCAAGGAGGCGTTCGCCTCCGCCGAGCACCGCCGCGCCATGCTGCTGGCCCTGTTCATCCCCCTGATGAACGGCTCCGGCTACTACGTCCTGTTCAGCTACATGCCCACCTTCATGAGCACCGAGCTGCACTTCGGCAAGGTCCAGGGCCTCCTCGTCACCGCCTCCAGCCTGGTCGCGATCTGTATCGCCATCCCCTACATGGGCCGCCTCTCCGACCGCATCGGCCGCAAGAAGGTCCTCGCCGGATCCGCCATAGCGATGGCCATCGTCGGCATCCCCTGCTACCTGCTGATCGGCACCGGCAACGTCGCCCTCGCCGTGATCGGCGCCTGCATCATGGCCGTTGTGTTCGCCGGCCACACAGGCGTCATCCACATACTCCTAGTCGAACTCTTCCCGACCCGTGTGCGCTACTCCGCCTACGGCCTGGGCTACAACGTCTCCTCCGCCCTCTTCGGTGGCACGGCCCCCCTCCTGATGACCTACCTCATCGACCGCACGGGCAACGTCAACATGCCGGCCTTCTACGCCGTGATCACGGCCCTGGGCACCCTCCTCGCGGTGTCCAAGGTGAAGGACCGCGCCCACCTGCCCCTGCGCGACGCCTGACCGCACCACGCGCCACGCACCACGCAACTCCCGCACCCGCACGCCCGTACAAGCCCCCCACCCCGCACAGCAAGGAGCCCTCAGCATGCCCATCTCCGACTACAGGACGGCCCTCGTCACCGGAGCGTCGACCGGCATCGGAGCCGTGGTCGTCGAACGGCTCGCCAAGCGCGGCCTGGAAGTCCACGCCGTGGCCCGCAACGCCGACCGGCTCAACACCCTTGCCGACGAGACCGGTTGCATCCCCCATGCAGTCGACATCACCGACACCGAGGCGCTCACCGCCGTCCTCGACGGCCTGGAGATCGACGTCCTCGTCAACAACGCGGGCGTCTCCCGCACCGGCAACATCCTCACCGCCGACGAGTTCGCCATCGACGAGCAGGTCGCCGTCAACATCCAGGCCGTCCTGCACCTGGTCCGCCTGCTCATGCCCGGCATGGTCGAGCGCGACCTCGGCCACATCGTCAACATCAGCTCCATCGCCGGCGTCTACAACTTCGGCGGCAACACGATCTACCACGCCACCAAGGCCGCCGTGCACACCCTCTCCCGCCAGCTCCGCGTCGACGGCTACGGCCGCCGCGTCCGCGTCAGCGAGATCTGCCCCGGCCGCGTGGAGACGGAGATCTTCGGCCGCCTCCTCGGCGACATGGAGGCCGCCCAGCGCGAGTACTACGACGGCTACGAGTCCCTGAAGCCCGAGGACATCGCCGACGCCATCGAGTTCGCCGTCGACTCGCCCCGGCACGTCAACATCGGCCACATCGAGATCCTGCCCACCTTCCAGGTGCCCGGCGGCCTCAACTTCGAGCGCAGGGAGGGCTGATCACCGTGAAGACGGCAGAGCGCCTGCGCCGTATCAAGCCCTCGCCGAGCACGGCCGCGGCGCAGCGCGTGCGCGAGCTGAAGAGCCAGGGCCTCACCATCCTCGACCTGACCGTGGGCGAGCCCGACTTCGACACCCCGGACCACGTGAAGGCCGCCGCGATCAAGGCGATCGAGGCGGGCGAGACCAAGTACACGCCGGTGAACGGCACTTCGGCCCTGCGCGCCGCGATCACCGGGAAACTCCGCGAGCGCCACGGCCTGGAGTTCACGGACGCGCGGATCACGGTCGGCGGCGGCGCGAAGCAGGTCATCTTCCTCGCCCTGATGGCCACGCTGGACGAGGGCGACGAGGTCATCGTCCCCGCCCCGTACTGGGTGTCGTACCCGGACATGGTCCGCGCCAACGACGGCACCCCGGTCATCGTCGACTGCCCCGAGGCGGACGGCTTCAAGCTGACCCCGGAGCGGCTCACGGCGGCCATCACCGAGAACACGCGCTGGGTCGTCCTCAACACCCCGGGAAACCCCACCGGATCGGCCTACACCGCCACCGAACTCCAGGCCCTCGCCCAGGTGTTGCTCGCCCACCCGCACGTCGGCGTCCTCACCGACGAGATCTACGACGAGATCTGGTACGGCGACGAGGCGGCCCCGTCCCTCGCGGCCGTCGAACCCCGCCTGGCCGACCGGGTGTTCCTCACCAACGGCGTCTCCAAGACGTATGCGATGACGGGTTGGCGTATCGGCTACGGGGTCGGCCCCGCGGACCTGGTCACAGCCATCAACACCCTTCAGTCCCAGACCTCTTCGTGCCCCTCGTCCGTGAGCCAGGCCGCCGCTGCCGCCGCGCTCACCGGACCGCAGGACTTCGTCCAGGACACCGTGCGCGTTTACCGCGCCCGCCGCGACGAGACCGTGAAGCTCGTCAACGACGTCCCGCAGCTGAGCTGCACCGTCCCGGACGGCGGCTTCTACCTCCTCGTCAACTGCCAGGCGGCCATGGGGCAGTTCACCCCGGCCGGCACCCGGATCGAGAGCGACGAGGACTTCGCCCGTCACCTCCTGGACAGCCAACAGGTGGCGGTGATCCACGGAACCGCGTACGGCGCCCCCGGCTACTTCCGTATCTCGTTCGCCACGTCGACGGACGTCCTCACCGAAGCCTGCGAGCGCATCGCGACGGCGTGCGCAGAACTGACCTCCGCACCCACCGCCCGACCCCTCTGAAAGGTCATCATGATCCGCGTCAGCACGAAGTTCGAGCGGCCGGAGCCCTCCGTCGTCAAGCAGCTGAGTGCCTTCTCCTCGGCCACCATCCACGAGGCGCAGGGCCGCCTCGGGGCGCTGGACTCGGCCATCAAGCCGGTCGACCACACCATGTCCCTGTGCGGTCCCGCGTTCACCGTGCAGTGCGCCCCGCGCGACAACCTGATGCTCCAGACCGCCATCGCCTACGCACAGCCCGGCGACGTCGTGGTCGTGTCCGCCGGCAACTACGAGGAGGCGGGCTCCTTCGGCGACGTCCTCGCCAACGCCTGCCAGTCCAAGGGCCTCGCCGGTCTGATCACCGACACGGGCGTCCGCGACACCGAGGACCTGCGCGCCCTGGGCTTCCCGGTCTTCTCGCGCAGCGTCTGCATCAAGGGCACGGTCAAGGAGACCGTCGGCCCGATGTGCGAGCCGATCACCGTCGGAGGGGTGCTCGTCCGCCCCGGTGACGTGATGCGTGCCGACGCCGACGGCGTGGTCGTCGTCCGCCGCGAGGACGTTGTCGAGGCGGCCGCCCTATCGCAGGAACGGATCGACGCCGAGGCCGGGTTCATCGCCGCGTACCGCGCGGGCAGGACGGTCGTGGAGATGTGCAACCTCGCGCCGGTCCTCGCGGCGAAGGGCCTCGTCATCGAGGAGTAGGACGGGCCCGCCGCGACCACCACCACTGAGCACCGAGCCGGGAAATACCGTACCCACGGGTGAGACCCAGGTTCGGATGCCAGGATGAGGCGCCATGACGGCAGGGTGGTGTGCGCGCACGGTGAGGGCCGCGATGTTCGCGGCCGTCTGTGTGCTGCTCGCCGCCCTGGCCCACGTCCTGATGTCCGGCCACCACGTGGCGGCGTGGGCACTGACCGCCGGACTGGCCGCGACCGGTGTCGCCGGCTGGTCCCTGGCGGGCCGTGAACGCGGCCTCCCGATGGTCGTGACCCTCGTGGTCGCCAGCCAGGCCGTCCTCCACTCGGCGTTCTCCCTCGCGGAGCCCGCGACAGGGGCGATGGCAGGGGAGTCGGCATCCATGAACGCATCCATGGACATGGGGTCGGCCGACATGGGCTCCATGCATATGAGCGCCACCGACACCATGGACATGGGCCATATGTCGGCCACCACCACAGGCACCTCCTCGCCCGGGATGCTCACCGCCCACCTCCTCGCCGCCCTGCTCTGCGGCCTGTGGCTGGCACACGGAGAGCGCGCCGCGTTCCGCGTCCTGCGGGCCGTGGCCGGACGACTGACCGCTCCGCTACGACTGCTGCTCGCCCTCCCCGCTCCGCCGCACCGTCCGCGGCTCCGGCCGCGCCGCCCCCGTTCCGAGCGGGCGCCGCGGCTTCTGCTTCTCGTTCACGCGATCACCTCTCGGGGTCCGCCCCTGGGGACCGCTGTCGTCTGACGACAGCCGGCATCCCGAGCCGCTCCCGCGTGCCTCGGGCCTCCGGCCGTACCCCCGCGCCGTGTCCCGGCGTCGCAGGGCGGCCGATCCCCTTTCACGGATTCACGGATGACCGAGAAGGACTCCAGGTGATCACTCCTGCCCTGCCCGCGCCCGACACGACGGAGCGCGCGGCGAGAGACCGCGATACGTCGGAGTGGAGCGACGAGTCGCTGACCAACTGGGCGCTCGCCGCCCGCCACGGCGACTCCGTCGCCGTCGACCATCTCGTGCGCGCCCTGCACCGTGACGTCCTGCGCTATGTCTCCCACCTCTGCGCGGACCCGCAGGCGGTCGACGACCTCGCGCAGGACACGTTCCTGCGGGCGCTCGGCAGCCTGCACCGCTTCGAGGGCCGTTCCTCGGCCCGCACCTGGCTGCTGTCCATCGCCCGCCGCGCGGTGATCGACAGCTACCGCCGCGCCGCCGCCCGCCCGCGCCTGTCCGACGTCCAGGACTGGCAGCTCGCCGTCGAACTGGCCCAGCCCCGGGGCCTGCCAGGCTTCGACGACGGTGTGGCGCTGCTCGACCTGCTGGCCGTGCTGCCGGACGAACGCCGTGAGGCGTTCCTCCTCACCCAACTCCTCGGTCTGCCCTACGAGGAGGCGGCGGAGTTCGCCGACTGCCCGGTGGGGACGGTCCGTTCACGGGTGGCCCGGGCCCGGGCCACCCTCGTGGATCTGTTGGCGGACGACCGCGTCCCCAACGCCCTTTAGAGCGGCGTCAGTTGGCGGCACGGTCGGGGAACAGGGCGTCCAGCGCCTCCCGTTGTTCGCGCCCCACGAACTGCGCGAGGCCTCGCCTGACCGTCTCGGCGAGTGACTCGGAGGCCTCGCGCAGGAGTTGGCTCGCCTTGTCGGTGAGGGCGACCTCGATGCCGCGCTTGTCGCCGCAGACGGACTTGCGGGTGACCAGGCCCGCGTGCTGGAGACACGCGATCTGATACGTCAGCCGGGTCTTGGGCCGGCCCAGCAGCTCCGCGATCCGGGTCATCCGCAGTCCCTCCTTGGGCTGCTCGGCCAGCAGGCACAGCACCAGGAACTCGTCGTGCGAGACGTCGAGGTTCCCCTTCACGACCGAGCGCAGCTCCTGCTCCACCGCGCCCGTCGCCGCCAGCAGCAGCATCCAGGCGCGCAGCTCGGGTGGGAGCAGCCCGTCGCCGCGCAGGGACGGACATTCGGGCTGGTCGGCAGGGCGCTCAACGGGGTCGGCCATGGGGTCGAGTCTACCTGTTGTCCAATTTTGGAGGAGGTGTTGTCCAGATTTGGATAATGGGCTAGCGTGAGGCTCATTCAAATTTGGACTACCGCAACCAGTGGGAGAGATCATGACCGTCGCCGTCGAGACCGGGGTGTGGCAGCTGGACCAGGCCGCCTCCACCGTGGGCATCAGCCACAAGACGATGTGGGGCCTGGTCAATGTGAAGGGCACCTTCGGCACCTTCAGCGGTCAGGGCGAGGTCCGGGGCGACGGCTCCGCCGTCGGCACGCTGACCCTGGACGCCGCCTCCCTGGACACCAAGAACGCCAAGCGCGACAAGCATCTGCGGTCCGCCGACCTGTTCGACACCGACAAGTTCCCGGAGATCACCTTCGCGGTGCGCAGCGCGGAGCTGCGGGCCGGTGACAGCGTGCACGTCGTCGGTCAGCTGACCGTCCACGGCATCAGCCGCCCGCAGACCTTCACGGCCCGGCTCAAGGACGCGACCGGCGAGGCGCTCACGCTGGACGCCGAATTCACCGTGGACCGCGACCAGTTCGGCCTGGGCTGGAACCAGCTGGGCATGCTCCGCGGCCTGACCACCGTCACCACCACGCTCCGCTTCCTGCGTACGGCCGCCTGACAGTCCGTCGAGCAGGCCGTCAACCCGTGGGCCGCAGCCGGATGTCCGAGCTGGACAGCGTCTGCGGGGTGGCGGTGAAGGCGCGGACCCGGATGCGGACCTTCTTGTGCGGCAGGGTGAACGTCCCGTCGGGCGGCCGGAGTTCGATGGTCCGTGTGCTGTGTGCGGGCAGCGTCGCCGGGCCGCCCACCTGGGACCAGTACCTGCTCATGCCCTGGCCCGTGGTCAGTGTGTAGTGGGGTGTGAGGGCGTCGCTGGACGAGTTGGTCACCTTGAGGGTCAGCCGGGTCACGACGGTGGGCAACGCGCGCCGTACACCCTTGAGTTGCATGTTCATGGGCGGTGCCCCCGTCGCCGCCACGGCGGCGCTCGCCAGCGCGGGCGTGACTAGGAGCACCGCCGCCACGACCCTGGCCCGGCGACGGTGCGGGCCGGACAGCGGCCGGGGACGCGGCTGCCACGCGGCACGGAACTCGGTGATCGGCGCGGTGACCGCCGAGGCCAGCCACAGCGGCGTCATCAGCAGGTAGTAGCCGTCCTGCGAACGGGTCGCCAGGTAGAAGGCGCACCACGGCAGGACGGTCGCCGCCGGCCCCAACCGCCGTACGAACAGCACGAACACGGCGAGCAGGCCCGCCGCCAGCAGCATGCTCGCGTGGGAGTACCAGTCGAGCCGGTCGCTGCCGTTCGTGAAGTACAGCGAGATGTCCACCAGGCCCTGACCGTGCACCACCGCGCCCTGCGTCAACGGCAGCGCGATGCCCCTCAGCCAGGTGCTCGGCTCGTGCACGATGAAATACGTGTTGATCAGCAGCCACACGGTGACGGCGACCCCGACGACTCGTAGCAGCACCGACCCCGCCTGCCGGGCGCCGAGTTCACCGCGCCGCACCGCGTAGATCCCGGCGAGCAGGAACGGCGTGAGGAACCAGGGGAGTTGCTGCGCCGCGCAGGCCGCCCCCAGGCACGCGGCCTGCGCGATCCCGGCAGGGCCGAGCCGGCCGCCCCTGCCGATCCGGGGCCAGCGGATCACCACCGGCACCAGCAACGCCAGGGCGAGCACGGCCGGATAGCCCTGACGGCCGTAGGTGGGAAGAAGACCGAGACCCAGGCACGCCATGGTGGCCGCCGACCGCCACTGCGTCGGCAGCAGCCGCCACATCAGGACCGCGGCCGCGATCAGCGCGCCGGTCGCGACGGCCGTCGCGGGGGCGCCACCGTGGCCGATCCACAGCAGAGGCGCCGTCAGGAGCGTCTCCAGCGGGGGATAGCCGTAGGTGTAGTCGTAGCCGCCGGTCACCGTCGGGGTGAGCGCGACGCCCTGGCCGGGGTGGAAGAGCCAGGGCCAGGGCTGGCCGTAGACCGGGTGTCCGGCGACCAGTTCCCTGGCGGCCTGGGTGGTGAGGACCGCCTCGTCGCCGCCGCTGTGGAACACGGACCACGCGGACAGCGTCAGCAGGACCGCCGTCACCAGCACGGCGAGATCGATCCGGGCCAGCGACCGCGCCCGGCGGACCACCAGGGCCAGCACCCCGCACACCAGGATCGAGGCGTAGCAGAGACAGACGACCGCGGCCACGACGAGCCGGTGGCTCGCGGCCTCCGTCCACACCGGGCGGACGCCGATGAACAGACTGATGTCGGCGAGCAGGGTGAGGACGCGGTGCCACTGCGCGGGAGGTTCCGGGGCGGACACCGCCGACTGCGTCCGCCGACCGGGTGTCACCTGTTGCGTTTCTGCCAAGTGCACGACAGGGGACGCTAATCACGCCTGGTGAGCCGGGTGTCCGGAGTCGTGAAGATTCGCGTATGAGACCGGTAAGAAGGCCTCGTCATGGCCTAAATGGGGCAAACTCGAACGGCTCTGTTCAACCGGCCGTGGCCGTCGGTTCATTCAGTAAACATCGCGCACATACCGCTTCGACGCCGCCAGTTGCTTCACGTACGCGGCCGCCTCGGCCTCGTCCAGCCCGCCGTGCGCGACCGCGATGTCACGCAGCGCGCGGTCCACGTCCTTCGCCATCCGCGAGGCGTCCCCGCACACATAGAAGTGGGCACCCTCCCGCAACCAGTGCCACAACTCGGGCCCGTGCTCCCGCATCCGGTCCTGCACATACACCTTCGCGCGCTGGTCCCGGGAGAACGCCGTGTCCAGCCGGGCGAGCGAGCCCTCGGCCGACAACTCCGCCAGCTCCTCCTCGTAGTAGAAGTCCGTCGCGCGATGCTGCTCCCCGAAGAACAGCCAGTTCGGCGCGGGATGCCCGAGCGCGCGTCGCTCCTGAAGGAATCCGACGAACGGCGCGACACCGGTGCCGGGTCCGACCATCACCATCGGGGTCGCGGGATCGGCGGGGGGCCGGAAGTGCGGGGAGCGCTGCACGAACACCGGGACTTCGGTCCCCGCCTCGGCGTCCGCCAGGAACGGCGAACAGACTCCGCCGCGCGGGCGGCCGTCGAGACTCTCGTACCGCACCACCGACACCGTCAGCGAGACGCTGTGCGGGTCGACCAGCGGGCTGGAGGAGATCGAATACAGGCGCGGCTGGAGCTTCTTGAGCACCCCGGCCCACTCCTCGGCCCCCGCCCTCACCGGATACTCGGCGAGCACGTCCACCGCCTGTCGCCCCCAACTCCACTGCGCCAGCCGGTCCTTGTTGTCGGGCCGCAACAGCCTGCGCAACTCCCGGTCGTCCCGGGCCCGTTCGGCCACGAAGCGGAGCAGATCCGGGGTGATCCGGGTGATGTCCAACTGCCGGTGAAGCGCCTCGGTGAACGGCACCTCTCCGATGCCTTCCAGTTCTACGGCCGTTGCGGCGTCGGTGCCGGTGGCGGTGAGCCATTCCTCCACGAGGGAGCGGGAGTTGACCGGCCGCACGCCGAGTGCGTCACCGGTCTCGTACGTGAGGTCGGTGCCGCTGGTGTCGAAGGTGAACCGGCGGACCTCCTTGCCCGCGCCGGGGCGGCTTGGGGGACGCCGTCCCGGTGGCTGTCCCGGTGACCGTCCCGGTGGTCGCTTCGCTGCCGAGCGCGGTGATCACCTGGCCCAGCCACGCGTCCGCCGACGGCTCGAAGTCCGGCTCGCAGTCCGTGCGCGGAGCCAGCCGCACCCCGCCCAACTCGTCGAGCCGCGCGTCGAGTCGGCGCCCGTGCCCGCAGAAGTCGCCGTACGACGAGTCGCCCAGGGCGAGGACAGCGAACCGCACTCCGTCCAGCCGGGGCGCCTGCTCACCGGCGAGCGTGTCCCAGAAACCGGAGCCGTTGTCGGGGGCGTCGCCGTCGCCGAACGTGCTGGTGATGAAGAGGAGATCGGCGTCGGCCGGGAGCGTGCCGACGTCGGCCTGGTCCATGCCGAGCAGGGTCGCCCGGTGCCCGGCCGAGCCCAGCCGTTCGGCGGTGGCCGCCGCCAACTCCTCGGCGTTGCCGGTCTGCGAGGCCCACAGGACGACTATCTGCCGACCCGCCTGACGCTGCGACGGGGGAGCGGTCGCCGAGCGCGAATACATGCCGGCGAGCACGCCGTTGACCCACACCGCGTGCTCGGCGCTGAAAGGCGCGTCCGGCGGGAGCGTGGGCACACCCGGGGCGCCGGACTCGATACCCGCGAGGAAGCCGGTGAGGTAGAGGCGTTCCTGCACGGTGAGGACGGGCGGTGGAGTCGGGTCGAGGCCGAAGGGATTCGCGCCCGGGGTGACGGCGGTCGGAACAACCGCCTTCTGGGAGACCTCTGTTGAAGCCGGTGTAGATGTCGATGACGACGTCGGTGCCGGTGCCGGCGCCGCACCCGCCACCCTCGCCAACGACACCGCGCACACCTTGAACTCCGGCTGGAACGACACCGGATCCACCGCGTCGCTCGTCACCGCGTTGACGCTCAGATACTCGCCGAAGAGGTCGTTCCAGTGGAACGGCGCGAAACAGTTCCCCGGCCGCACCCGGTCGGTCACCACGGCCGGCAGCACCGCCCGTCCCCGCCGCGACGCGACCTCCACCGAATCGCCCTCCTCGATCCCCAACTCCCGTGCGTCCAGCGGATGCAGCTCCACGAAGGGCCCGGGGTTCAGCTTGTTGAGCTTGGCGACCTTGCCCGTCTTCGTCAGCGTGTGCCACTGGTGCTGCAACCGCCCGGTGTTCAGCACGAACGGATAGTCGTCGTCGGGCAGTTCGGCGGCGGGCATGTGCGGGCGAGCGTGAAAGACGGCCCGCCCACTGGCGGTTGGGAACCTCAGCCGACCCCCGCCCACGTACCGGATGGGATTGCGGTCCGGCCCGTCCTCCTCCGCCGCCGGCCACTGCACCGGCGTGGACCGCAGCCGCTCGTACGTCACCCCGCGCAGGTCCCAGCCGGTCACCGGGTTCCAGAACTGCCGTATCTCCTCGAAGACTTCCTCGGCGCTCTCGTACGTGAAGCCCTTCTCGTACCCCATCGCACACGCCACGGCCGCGATGATCCGCCAGTCGGCCATCGCCTCGCCGGGCGGACCGACGACGGGTCGGGCGAGCGTGAGGGTGCGCTCGCTGTTGACGAGGACGCCCTCGGACTCGGTCCACAGGGCGCCGGGGAGGACGACATCGGCGTAGGCGTTGGTCTCGGTGTCGGTGAAGACGTCCTGGGTGACCACGAACTCGGCTGCTTCCAGGCCCTCTATGACGGTCCGTCGGTTGGCGACCGAGGCGACCGGGTTGGTGCAGACGATCCAGCAGGCCTTGATGTCGCCGTCGGCCATCTTCTGGAACATCTCGACGGTGCCCCGGCCGACACCGTCCGCGCGGATGGTGTCCGGCGGCAGACCCCACACGTCCTCGGTGAACTCCCGTTCCGCGTCGACGAGTACAGACCGCTGACCGGGCAACCCCGGTCCCATGTAGCCCATTTCACGGCCGCCCATGGCGTTCGGCTGGCCGGTGAGGGAGAACGGCCCGCTGCCCGGACGGCAGATCGCCCCCGTCGCCAGATGCAGGTTGACCAGGGCGTTGGTGTTCCACGTGCCGTGCGTGGACTGGTTGAGCCCCATCGTCCAGCAGCTCATCCACTCGCCCGCCTCGCCGATCAGCCGGGCCGCCGTACGGATGTCGTCCTCGGCGAGACCGGTGAGGGCGGCGACGGCGTCCGGCGCGTAGTCCGCGAGGAACGCGGGCAGCGCCTCCCAGCCCTCGGTGTGCGCGGCGATGAACTCCGGGTCGGTGTGCCCGTTCTCGTGCAGCAGCCTCAACAGGCCGTTGAGCAGGGCGAGATCGGTGCCCGGCGCGATCTGGAGGAAGAGGTCCGCCTTCGCCGCCGTGGCCGTCCGGCGCGGATCGACGACGATCAACTTGGCGCCCGCCTTGACCCGTTCCATCATCCGCAGGAAGAGAATCGGATGGCAGTCGGCCATGTTCGAGCCGATGACCAGGAACACGTCCGCCCGCTCGAAGTCCTCGTACGACCCCGGCGGCCCGTCCGCGCCCAGCGACGACTTGTAACCGGCGCCCGCACTCGCCATGCACAGCCGGGAGTTGGACTCGATCTGGTTCGTCCGGACGAACCCCTTGGCCAGCTTGTTCGCCAAGTACTGCGCCTCCAGGCTCATCTGCCCGGAGACATAGAGGGCGACCGCGTCCGGCCCGTGCTCGTCGACGATCCGCCGCAGCCGCCGCGCGGTCTCGGCGATCGCGTCGGCCACGGGCGTGGGCACCGGCTCCTCGCCCCGCTCGTCGCGCACCAGCGCCGAGGTGAGCCGGCCCGGTGCGGCGAGCATCTCGGCCGTGGTGGCGCCCTTGGTGCAGAGCCGCCCGCCGTTCGCCGGGTGCGCCTTGTCGCCGGACGCCCTGAGGACCGTAGGCCTGCCGTCGGGGCCCGCGCCGACGTCGAGCAGCATGCCGCAGCCCACACCGCAGTACGAGCAGACCGTCCGTACCTGCCGTGCCGGGGTCGTCGTCATGCCGTCGACCGTACGAATTGCCCGTTACGCCGAGGTCACGCGGCCGGATCATGAGGGGTTACGCCCGCTGCACAACCGGATCGGGGCCACTGTGAGATGCGGCCCGATCTTGTCGCGGAGTGTGTCGCAGTTGGGCCGAACGGGTGACAGTGCGCAACAATTGGCGGATGCAGACTGCCAGCGCGACCCAGGACGGAGCATGCCGGTGAACAGCCACGATGTCACCGACGAACAGTGGGAAGGGCTCGCCCAGGTAGTGCCGCTGCGGGGGCGCGACGCCTGGCCGTCCGCCGTGAGCCACCGTTCGATACCCGAGACCGAGCCACGCCGCCGTTTCGTCGTCCTCCGCGTGAACGTGTTCGGGGACGCCCGCGAGGTCGCGGAGACCCTGATGGCGGGCATCCCGGTGCTGCTCGATCTCACCGGCGCGGAGACGGACGTCGCCAAGCGGGTGCTGGACTTCAGCACGGGCGTCGTCTTCGGCCTGTCGAGCGGGATGACCCGCGTCGACCGGAACGTGTTCCTGCTCACGCCGCCGGGCGCTGGGAGCCGGTGTCGAGAGCCCCACCGTGCTCGGCGCTGCGCGCCTCCGCGCGCTAGTCCGCGCGTGCCGCCGGTGAGGACGTACAC
>NZ_JBLTJC010000289.1:0-13438 GCF_048158785.1 Streptomyces colwelliae
GCGTCGTCCCGTACATCCGCAACGCCCAGCTCCTCGGCGCACGCCTCGCCGAACTCGCCGACGACTGCCCGAACGTCATCGGCGTCAAGTACGCAGTCCCGGACGCGGCCCGCTTCGCCGCCTTCGCGGGCCACCGCCGGAGGCAACCGCATCACCCTGTGACGGCCGCCGCACCGGCAGTCGCGCTTCCGGCTGTTGCTCCCGCGTCTCCCGTTCGTCCGCCGGCCGTGCCGCGCCGCCCGGGCGCCGCCACCAGTTCGGCCTCCCGCCGCAAGACGGCGAAGAAGCCGGCCGTGAAGGCGGTGGCCCCCGAGCACGCCGACGGTCCGCTGGCCGTCCTCGACATCACCGACGGCGCCCTGACCGCCCACCTTGTCGACGGCCGCACCATGCCGTGCCCGGCCAAGACGCTCCAGGCTCTGGCCGCGTGGGCGCTGGACAAGAAGAAGATCCGCCTGGGGGCAGCCAAGCTCCACGACAACGGGTTCCACCAGGACCCGCTGATCATCCTCACCGAAGGGGCCGTGGCCCACTTCGGCCTGCCCACCAACCTCGCGGACCAGGAGGACCTGCGCCTGCCGGCCGACGACAAGATCGTCAAGAACATCACGAAGGCAGGCTGGGAACTCACCAAGTCCGGCTTCGGCCCCTGGGCCAGGATCTTCAAGCGCCTCGACGGAAAGCGCCACTGCGTCCAGCTCGCCCTCGTGCCCTGGGGCGCGCTGGAGACCCGCGCCTGGGGCAAGGCCGGCGACCTGCCCGCCGGTGAACTCGCCAGGATGCTCGGCACCTACGCCCGCCTGGTCATCACCCCCCGCGGCACCCTCGCGGTCACCGGCGAACAGCTCATGACCTCGCTGCGCCCGCCCACCAAGGCAGAGTGGAGCGAGAAGGAGAACAAGTACGTCTCGGCGAAGGTGCCCCACACCCTTCACACCGTCGTCGACCCCGCCCCGTGCGAGGCCCCCGACGAACACCCCGTCGTCGTCGCTGACTACCCCGAGGAAGACTCCCGGCCCGCCAGCGAGGCCCTCGACGAGGAAGCCTGCATCTGGGTCCGCCCCGCCGAACTCATCACCGACGACGAACGGGCCCGCACCCACGTCGCCGCCCTCGACGTGCAGGTGGCCTTCCTCGCCGCCTGCCGGCGTCTGCACGTCGGCACCGGCCCGGCCATCCACTACCCCCGCAACCCGTCCTTCGACCCCGAGCTGCCCGGCTCCTGGTTCCTCGACCTCTCCCACATCGAGACCGACCCGCGCCTGCCCAGCCCCTTCACCTCCAGCGGCGAGCGCCCCGAGGGACCCGGCTGGTACGCCACGCCCACCGTCGCCTACGCCGTCGAACTCGGCGCCGACGTCCGCCCGATGGAGGCATGGGTCCGTGAGACCCACAGCCCCTACCTCCAGCCCTGGTACGACACCCTCCGCGACGCCTACCTGACCGTGATGGCCGACCTCGGCGTCACCACGGACCTCGACGACGAAGCCTTCCTAGCGGCGATGGCCCACTACAAGGACGGCGACCCGCTCCTGGTGACGCTGGCGAACGCCATCAAGGCCACCGCCAAGTCCGGGATCGGCAAGCTGCGCCAGCGCCCCAACCTCGGCCTCGACCACGTCTTCGGCGACCCGTGGCCGGCCCTGAGGCGGCTGACGTGGCGGCCCGACATCCGCGCCATGATCCTGTCGAAGGCGCGGACCAACATGCACCGCAAGATGCAGAGCCTCACCATCGCGGGGCGGTACCCGCTCGCCGTCAACAACGACTGCGTCGTCTACGCGATCGACGGCCTGTCGCCGCTGCCGGTCCTGCTCGGCCCCGACGGCGAGCCGATCCGCGGCGGCTTCCGCCTCGGCGTCAACCCGGGCTCCGTCAAGCACCAGGGGAGCCAGACCATCGGCTGGGCGCTGGACCTGCTCGCCGACGGAGTGAACATCGCCAACGAAATCAAGGACGCCTCGCTCGTCCGCGTGGCCTGAACCGTAGGGAAGCTGACTGACCGTGGGACTGATCGAAGACCGCTTGGAAGAGGCCGCCGAGACCGCCTACTCCCAGCCGATCCCCAAGACGCTCGGCGCGCGGATCCGCTTTCTGCTCAAGCAGGAGAAGGGCGTCAGCCGCGCCGAGGCCGCCCGCGCGGTCGCCGAGAAGATCGGCAAATCCCAGCGCACCGTCGAGCGCTACCGCGACGACGAGATCAAGGCCGCGAAGCCCGAGACCGCCGCCCTCATCGAAGCCACGGTCAAGCACCTCTGGCAGCCGATCGTCAAGGCGAAGAAGCTCCAGGCCGCCGTCACCACCGGCGGCATCAAAGTGGACGTAAGAGGGAAATTCGGGTTCAAGTCCCCCAAGGGCACCACCAACGACCCCCGCTACCGCCGCCTCACCCGCCGCCTGGACGCCTCCACCGCCGCAGCCCTCTTCGAAGCCAAAGAGGCCGGCGCCTCGGAGGAAGACCTCGCCCAGATCGTCGCCGACGGGCTGCGGGACGACTACTTCACCGACGGCGGCTCGCGGGCCACCTCTCTTCAGACGGTCGCACTGACCGGCATCGACCACATCAAGTTCAGCATCTGACCCGCCGCCCGCACCCGGCTGAAAGGACCGGCCACCCCGTGACCGCGACCACCACCGCCCCACCGCCCAGGATCAGGCTGCGCCCGCACCAGTCCAAGGCCGTCCACGCCGCGCACACCGCGCTGCGCCTGACCGCCCGGATCTCCGTCGTGATGGCCTGCGGCACCGGCAAGACGTACGTCGCCGCGCGCACCGCCGCCCGTGTCGCCCCCCAGGGCACCCGGCTGGTGCTGCTGCCCACCCTGGAGCTCCTCGCCCAGACCATCGACGACTGGCGCACCGCCGGCATGACCGGGCCCGTGCTCGCCCTGTGCTCCAAGCGCCCCAACACCGCGGGCGAGCCCGTCGCGTTCACCACCGACCCGGCCGCCCTGGCCGCCACCGTCCACCAGAACCCCGGCCTGACGGTCTTCGCCACCTACCACTCCCTGCACCGCGTCCAGTACGCCCACACCCACTTCGCTCTCCCCGCCTGGTCGCTGGTGGCAGTCGACGAAGCCCACCGCACCAGTGGTGACCTGGGAAAACGCTGGGCCGCCGTCCACGACGACGAACTGATCCCCGCGCACAAGCGGCTCTACCTCACCGCCACCCCGAGGATCTGGTCGGCCGGCGAGCCCGATGACGACGAGGACGACTCGCTCGTCGCGTCCATGGACAACCCGGCCCTCTACGGCGACACCTGCTTTCGCCTCCCACTCGCCGAGGCCATTGACGAAGACCTCCTGGCCGACTACCGGGTCGTCGTCATGGAGGTGAACGAGGCCACCATCCGCACCCGGCTCGGGATCTCCGACAAGGCCACCGAAGCCGAACTGCGCCAGGCCGCCCTCCAGATCGCCGTCCTGCGCGCCATGGCCGAGCTCGACCTGCGCCGCGTCGTGAGCTTCCACCACCGTGTGGCCGACGCCCACGCCTTCGCCGACACCCTCCGCGAGACGGCCGCCCTCCTCTACGCGCTGGACGAGACCGGAACCGGCTGCCCCGACCCGGGAGAACTGTGGGCGGCCGGCCTCGACGGCAACCAGGACCCCGCCTACCGCCGCGAGCTCCTGGACCGCTTCGACGGCCGCCCGGGCGCATTCCTCGCGCCGGCCCTCCGCACGGTGATCGCGAACGCTCGCCTTCTCGGCGAGGGCGTCAACATCCCCAGCATCGACACCGTGGTCTTCGCCGATCCCAAGGAATCGATCGTCGACACGGTCCAGGCCGTCGGCCGCGCCCTTCGACAAAAGCCCGGCCAGGGCAAGAAGGCCACCTTGATCGTCCCCGTCTACGTCGCCCCCGGCGAAGACGCCGACGACCTCATGGGCTCCAACCTGTACCGCCCGCTCTGGCGCGTCCTCCAGGCGCTGCGTGCACACGACGACCGCATCGCCGACCGTCTCGCCGTCCCCCAACAGCCCTCCTACCCGCAGCCGGAGGACGAGCAGGACGACGCGAGCGTGCCCGTCGACGTCGTCTTCGACCGGCCCTTCCCCGCCGACACCATCGCCCAGGCCTTTCGGCTGCGCGTCCTGCACCCCCGCGAAGCGTCCTTCCGGCGCGGCCTGGAAGCCGCCACCGTCTACCAGCAGGCCCACGGGCACCTCGACGTCCCCCGGCTCTACGACGACGCAGGCGGCTTCGCGCTGGGCCGCTGGATCAACCGGGCACGCAAGGCGTACGCGGCCGGCACCCTCAAGCCCTCCCAGATCAAGTCCCTGGAACACCTCGGCATGATCTGGAACCTCCAGACCCAGGCCGCCGAACGCGGACTCCTCCACGCCCGCAGCTGGGCCGCCCGCCGCGGCCATCTCGCCGTTCCCAGCGACGAGATGATCGGCGACTATGCCTTCGGCCGCTGGCTCACCAACCGCCGAGCCGCCGCCCGCACCCGCGCGGACAACGGACTCGAACCCGACCCCACCGACACCGCACTCGCCGAGATCGACCCGTACTGGAACCCGCCGTGGCCGATCACCTGGCAGCGCCTCTACTACACCGCCCGCACCTACGCCGAAGCCAGCATCACGCTCGACGACCTCCCCGCCGACTTCATCACCGACGACGACGAGCCCCTCGGTGAATGGGTCGCGGCGCAGAGCACCGAATACAGCACACTCCATCCCGAGCAGCTCCGGCTCGTGAGCGAACTGGGCATCACCCTGATCGAACCCGACGAGGAGCCGCCGCAGCCCACCGGCCGAGCCGCCCGCCAGCAGCGGCAGCTGAACCAGGGACTTGCGGCCGTCGCCGCCTTCCGGGACCGCGAAGGTCACGTCCTCATCCATCAGCGCGACACCGTCACCGTCGACGGCGAGGAGTTCAAGGTCGGCCAGTGGCTCAAGAACCTCCGCCGACGTTGGGACAGCCTGCCGCCCGAACACGTTCAGGCCGTCACGGCCGCGGGCCTCACCCGCCACCCACAGACACCTGAGGCCGCGGTCACCGGCTGAACGCCGCCGCACCCTGCGAGCTGGGCGGGCTTCGCCGGCGGAAGAGGGCCCCCGCAGCACGACAGGGACGTACTCGCACCCTGCGACCTGTGCGGGGCCGCCTACCCGATCACCCGAACGAGTGAATGTGCGGTGATCGGTGGGCAGGCTCTCCCATCCCCTCCACGCTGATCACGGGTGCGCGAAGGCCGCACTACAGCGGAGTTTGGGGATGCTTTCGGCGTAGCGTCGCCGGGTGGTGGCGCATCGAAGAAGGGAAGGGCCAGGTTCATGGCCGAGTTCTGGATCGGGCATCGCAAGTACCGGACCAAGGGGGATGCGCAGGAGGCGGTACAGAAGGTGCTGTACCGGTACTCGGTGGGCAGCATCGTGGATCAGCCAGAGGACCACCTTCTCCTGCTGGACCTTCTGAACATGCACCGGGAGGCTGAGGACAAGATCGGCCCTGGTGTCGAAGCCTTCGCGATCGCCCCTCCGCCGCGCGGTCCGTACCCCTGCTTCGAGGTGGTCCGGGTGGACGGCAGCCGCATCGACTTCTCGTACAAGGACTGTCTGAAGCCGAAGACCTACCGTCAGCAGGTCCTGAACGTGATGCGCGACGAGGTGAAGTCGGCCATCAATACGTATTTCGAGTCCCGCAAGCAGGCCGGCTCCCTCGTCTCGGACCTGTCCGGAGCAACGCTGGAGAGTTCCGACACGGCCGTGAGCTACTTCGGCGGGCCCTCTTTCAACGACATCGCCGGGGAGTTCGCCGACCGTGTCGGCGGGTGGGAGGCGATCGAACTGACGCCCTCCACCGAGCCTGGACTCGGGCGGTTCAAGGACCGCGACCTGGCCGAGCAGTGGTTCAGCTACCACCAGGACCGTGCGGTTCTCGGGCTGTTGTCGACGAAGGAGAACCAGCGCCGCCCTCGCAGGTAACAAGGTGCCCGAACGCAGCCGCACGTCCGCTCCGATGTGCGGCTGCGGCCGGGGAGTCGGTCGGGTGAGGGAGGGGCGGTCTACGGGGACCTGGACGAGCGCGCCGGCGGCGGGTTGGTCGAGCGCGAGCTGTGTCCGTGGTGCGGGGGCCTGCCGGGTCCGGCGTGCTGGGCGAACTCCAACGGCTGCTCCTGCGGCGCGACCGCCTACCGGCCGCCAGCTTCGCCGAAGCGTTCCGCTGCTGGTGCCGGGCACAGCGTTGTCAGACCTCGGTGCAAGGATGGCGAACGAAGCGTCGCGTCCGCGCAGCGGTCGCGACAACCCGAACGTCACGGAGTACCGCATGAACCGCAGTGAGCTGATCGCAGCCCTCGCCGAGCGCGCCGAGGTGACCCGCAAGGACGCCGACGCCGTTCTGGCCGCCCTCGCAGAGACCGTCGGCGACGTCGTCGCCAAGGGCGATGAGAAGGTCACCATCCCCGGCTTCCTGACTTTCGAGCGCACCCACCGCGCTGCCCGTACGGCCCGCAATCCCCAGACGGGCGAGCCGCTCGAGATCGCAGCCGGATACAGCGTGAAGGTTTCGGCAGGCTCCAAGCTCAAGGAAGCCGCGAAGGGCAAGTAGCCCCCAGCCGTGCCGTGAGCACTCCGGGACCGCGCCCTGACGCACGGACGCACTGCGTCACGCGATCACTGCGCGGAGCCCGGATAGTTGCGGCGCCGACGGGGTAGAACGGACGCCGGGTGCCCTCCGTCTACGGAGGGCTCCGACTCCAGACCAGCCGGGATTCCTCGGCAAGATCGAAGGACACGCAGTATGGCCAGCGGCACCGTGAAGTGGTTCAACTCGGAGAAGGGCTTCGGTTTCATCGCCCAGGAAGGCGGCGGCCCGGACGTCTTCGCCCATTACTCCAACATCGCCGGCAGCGGCTACCGCGAGCTGGCGGAGGGCGACGCGGTCACGTTCGACGTGACCCAGGGGCAGAAGGGCCCCCAGGCCGAGAACATCGTCCGGAGCTGACGGCCGTACGGCACCGCCCCGCCCGCGAAGATCACTGTGTAGAGTGGCCTTTCCGACGCGGGGTGGAGCAGCTCGGTAGCTCGCTGGGCTCATAACCCAGAGGTCGCAGGTTCAAATCCTGTCCCCGCTACTGACCGAAGGGCCCGGCATGCAGCCGGGCCCTTCGTCGTATCCGAACACCACGTGGAACACGAGCGGCTGTCCCTGGCCCTGACCGGAACAGACCGGTATGGGCATTGCCCGCTGCCTCTCGGGCCGTGTCCTTCCGCGCGGCGCGATGATCTACGGTCTCCTACGGCACCGAAACGATCAGTTCAGCAACGGGGAAGTACGCACATGCGCAAGACAGCAACGCTCACCACCACCCTGCTCGCAGCGGCCGTGCTGCTGACCGGGTGCGGCAGCGAGAAGAAGGACACCGGCCCGGCCAAGGCGGGCGAGGCCTCGCCGAGCGTCTCGGCGAGCGGCGGCGCGAAGGGCTCGTCGTCGGGGAAGAAGGGCGTTGTCCATCAGGTGGTCTTCGAGGTCGGGGGCACGGGCACGGGCAAGGTCATGTGGATCGGGAACACCAACCACTTCGAGCAGGTGACGTTGCCCTGGACGAAGACGGAGTCCATCCAACTGGAGGGGGCCGAGCTGAAGGTCGGCGTCACGGTGTCGGTGGTACCCGCCTCGGTCGAGGGCCCGGACAGAATGCTCAAGCCCGCCCCGTGCACGATCAAGGTCGACGGCAAGCAGGTCGCTGACAACCAGGGCGGCAAGTCGGCCGAGCCCTGCAAGTACGAGCTCAAGGACTGACAGCCGGCACCCTCACACACGCCTCGCCGCCCTCCGGCAAGTCGTGTGCGTATGCTCCGCCGCACCGCCGGGCGCGCCCCGCGACCGGCGGTGCGCTGGGCCGGCCGGCCCAGCGCAGGAGCATGCAGGGCTGGAGGAATGATGCGCGGCACGACGGTCGCCGGCCGGTACAGGCTGAAGGAGGCCATCGGCAGCGGAGGCATGGGCACGGTCTGGCGAGCCGAGGACCTCCACCACCTTCACGACGTCGCCCTCAAGATCATCCCGGTGGGGGAGGGGGACCCAGTACGTGAGGCGGCCTTTCGCCGGGAGGCTCACGTGGCCGCGCGCCTGTCCCACCCGCATGTCGTCGCCGTCCACGACCACGGCGCCGCCGACGTCGACGGCCGCCGTATCTTCTTTCTGGCCATGGACCTTGTCGACGGCCGCCCGCTGAACACACTGACCGGCAGTCCACTCTCCCTGGCTGATGCCCTGACCTGGGCGATCCAGATCAGCCAGGCCCTGGAGGCCGCCCATCAGTCCGGCATCGTCCACCGCGATCTCAAGCCGTCCAACATCCTCATCGACCGGTCGGACACCGCGTACCTGTGCGACTTCGGCATCGCGCGCCTGGCCGAAGCCACCCATCACACCCTGACCGTGACCGGCGTCGCCATCGGAACCCCCGCCTACATGTCGCCCGAGCAGGCCCGCGGAGACACCACCCTGGGCGCGCCCAGTGACCTCTACTCGCTCGGCTGCCTCCTCCACGAACTTCTCGCCGGCAGCGTCCCCTTCACCGGCACGGGATGGCAGGTCCTCAACCAGCACCTGAACGACGCGCCGGCCCCGCTGTCCGCCCTGCGCCCCGGCGTCCCCCGCGAGCTCGAGCAGCTGGTCCTGGAGCTCCTCGACAAGAACCCCGACCGCCGGCCGACCGCGGCCGACACCCGCGCACGCCTCACCCAGCTGCACACCGCACTGGCCGCCTTCGCCGACGCACCCACCGCAGTCCCACACCCGCAGCCGCCCACGGTGGTCGCCACCACCATCGACCGGGCCGCTGAAGGCCGCGAACCCGGCACCCGGCTCCCCGCCGTGGTCGCGGGCGCTGTCACCGCCGCCGCCATCGCCGGCGAACTCTCGCTCACCACGACACTGCCGACCGCCTGGACGGCCGGCCTCGGCACTCTCGCTGGGCTGCTCCTCGCCGCCCTCTACCTTCTCGACCCGCCCCAGTCGCCGCACCCCGAGCAGCTGAGGATCACCACGGCCTGCCTGCTGACCACCCTGCTCCTGACCGGGGGCATGGCGCTCGCCGTCCTGGTCAACGCCCCCGGCCTGTGGGCGAGCGCCCTGGCCATCGCAGTCCTCGGTGGCCCCGCGCTGGTCGCCTTCGCCAGCGGCGTGCGCCGCCTGGTCGAGCACAGCCTTCACCGGAGTGCCTGGCACGCCGATCTCGCCACGACCGCCGGCATCCTCCACACCGCCGTCGTCCTGCTCACCGGCCACCACGCCGGCCTCCCGGGGCTCACCCTCACCGCTGTCGGCGTCGGGCTGTGGCCGGCCACGGCGCTGCTCACGGCGCTGCTCACCCCGGGCCGCTCCGCCTCCGGCGTTGCTCGGCCGACTCCCACCGGCCAGGTCACGCACCGACACCGCCCCGGACCGCTCCCCGCCCAGCCCCGGATGCCCTAGCGCCCGACGAGGCGGCCAGACTGTGCCGCCATCGGCGTGCACCTCCCAGCGCCCCCCTACCGCCCGAATACGGCGCCACGACCGTCGATACGTACGGGTCCGCAGGTCACCGGGGCGAACGGCCCTCGTGTCTCGGGCAACCGATGCCGCCACGCACGCGTCGGACACGACATGAACCGCGAATGGCTCTTCACGCTCATACCGCTGGTGATCGGCGTGAGTTTTCTCTGTGCCGGCGTGTACGGACTCCGCCGCGCCAGCGCGCTTCGCCGCACGGGCATCACCGCCGTAGGGCGAGTCGTCCGCCACGACACCAGGCGAGACGACGACGGAGCCAAGTACCACCACCCGGTCGTAGCCTGGACGACCCGGGACGGCAGCGAGTGCACGTACTCCTCCACGTGCGGCCGAGGCAAGGTCCTCAACGGCTACGGCGTCGGCAACTCGGTCTTCGTCCTCTACGACGAGAACGATCCCCGCCGCTTCGAGATCCGCGGCTGGGACTCGACTTCGTTGTACATGGTGTTCACCGTGGTAGGCACGGTGCTCACAACAGGCACATTGACGGTTCTCCTCGTCCTGCTGAGCACTCTTTGACCGCCGTGAGATGTTGCGCACCCAGTGGTTCAGGCGGGCGGGCCCACTGTCGTGCCGGACCTTTCCCCTGTCTGATGACCGCGCCGAACGCACCGCCCACCGGCGGCCCTCAACAGGTCCCCGGCGCCCCGGACCGTCACCGTGCTGCTCGGCCGCGAACTGAATGAAGCCGCCGGGCCACCCAGCGGAAGACGGACACCGCAACCCACCAGCGGCAAGGCGACGATCAGAGTCGATGTCAGTGGCCACCCCTATGCTGCGCCGAACAGCGAGGCATGACCCCGCTCACCCTGGAGAGCGGGGAGTTGGACTTGGCAGGCAGCGGCCGACCGCGGAGGGATCCGCGACAGGCGGAAGAGATCATGCGCGCGGCCGGCCTGGAGCCGCTGGAGCCCTACCGCGGCAGCTCCGCCCCGTGGCGGTGCCGCCATACGGCGTGCGGGCGGGAGGTCACCCCCCGCCTGAGCAACATCACCAAGGGACAGCGCGGCTGCGTCTACTGCTCCGGACACGCCCGGATCGAGCCCGAGGCCGCAGCCGCGGTGATGCGGGCGGCCGGGCTGGAGCCGCTCGAGCCGTACCCCGGCGGCAGCGACCGGAAGTGGCGGTGCCGTCACCGCGCATGCGGACGCGAGGTCACACCCACCTATGTCCGGATCAACTCCGGTGCCGGGCCCTGCCGGTGGTGCGCACCGAACGCGCCGGTCGACCCCGACGTTGCGGCGGCCGACATGCGGGCCGCGGGCCTGGACCCCCTCGGCCCGTACCCGGGAGTGGACACGCCCTGGCCGGTCCGATGTCGGGCGTGCGGAGCGCCAGGGGCCCCCACGCTGGGCTCCATCCGTCAGGGGCAGGGCGGCTGCTACCCCTGCGGCCGGCGCAAGGCCAACGAGTCGATGCGCCACGACGCCGAGACCGCGGCCGCGGTGATGCGGGCGGCGGGCCTGGAGCCGCTGGAGCCGTACCCCGGCACGGAGTTCGCGTGGAAGAGCCGCTGCATCACGTGCGGGTCCATCGTCTCCCCGCGCCTGGGTTCCCTGACCGGCCGGAGCCGGCGTCCTGGCTGCAAGCGGTGCGCCGACCGGGCCAACGGTGCAGCACAGCGCCACGACGAGGACCTGGCCGTCGCCGAGATGCGCGAGCACGGATTCGAACCCCAGGAGCCGTACCGCGGGGTCAAGTACCCCTGGCGGTGCTTGTGCCACGGCTGCGGCACCATCACCTCACCGACGTTCGGATCCATCCTCGCCGGCCAGAGCGGATGCCGGCGCTGCGCCGACCTCCGCTCCGCCGCCGCACGACGGGAAGACCCCGAGCGCGCCGCCGCCTCCATGCGCGAGGCCGGTCTCGAGCCCCTGGAGCCCTACACCACGTCCATGACGCACTGGCGCTGCCGCTGCACCACCTGCGGCCGCGCCTCGACTCCCACCCTGTCCAAGATCCGCAGCGGCCGCGGATGCAAGTACTGCGCCCGCTTCGGCTTCGACCGTGCCGCGCCCGCCCGCGTCTACGTCGTCACCCACGTACAGCACGGCGCCGTCAAGATCGGCGTCGCCGGCGCTCGTCAGCGAAACGACCGCATCGGCCAGCACCGCCGCCTCGGTTGGACCCTGTACTACGAGCACCACGTGCCCACCGGCGACGACGCCCTGTCCGTCGAACAGACGATCCTGCGGCGCCTGCGCGCCGCCGGGCACGGCGTCTTCCTCACCGCCGCCCAGTTGCCCAACGGCTGGACCGAGACGTTCGACGCCGCCCGCGTCACCGCCGCCGAGCTTCGGGACGCGATCCGAGAACACCAGACCGCACCAACCCCTCCTCAGCCGTTGACCCTGTTCTAGCCGCACACCTGGGCCGGGGGAGCGAGCCGACCTCGGCGGCGGCGATGGGGGAGTGGTGAGGGAATGGGCTACGCCGCGCCCCGGACGGCAAAAACTGCCACGGCGGCCTGCTCGGCGCCTCCAGCGCCTTGGTGAACGTCAAGGCGACGACGGCCGCCTCATCGGTCAGCCGGCCGGGTGCCCCCACGCCGGCCGCGGCCACGGCGCGGGCAGCACGCCGGCCTGTCGCAGCATGACGTCTCTCGTCGGCGAAGCTCCCGTCAGGCGGGCCACGGGGGCAAGCTGTTTCCCGTCGTGCTGGTCGTTCAGGCACCGGGCGCCCGTGTGGCGGGAGAAGGTCTGGCCGGGCACCCGTAGCGCCCGCCATGATCACGGCATGGGTGCAAGCGCGTGGGACACCGAGACCAAGCGGCCGATCTATGTCGATCTGGGCGTGGAGGGGCTACCGATCGGCCTGGCGGGCGGCCGGTACCTGTGCAGAGCCTGCGCGGATCCACTGATCCTCAGGGGCGCCCGGCCCGAAGCGAAGGTCACGCCGCACTTCTCCCACCAGGAAGGAGGTCCGTGCCGACTGGCAGAACGGGAAGCGCAGATCGACGCGGACGACCAGGTCGTCATCCAGCTGAGCCACCAGATTCGCGCCCTGCCGGGCATCACCGGCTGCACCCTCGCCTCCCCCGGAGACGACCCTCACGACCCGATCGGACTCCCGCCGGTCGTCATCGCACAGTGCGGCGACACCACCGTGGTCATCGAACGCCCCGGCACGCTGCCCAGCCCTCAGGCCGTCCGCCGACGCATCCTCGCGGTACGCGAGCACCACGCCGGAGCCGCACACGTCTGGTTCCTGCGCCGCGACCCTGGCCAATTCGGCCAACTCCCCAGCCACAAGGTCCGCCTGAGCGGACGGGACGTCGAGCACCAGCGTGTCGCCCCCACCGAGCAGCAGCTGGCCATCCTCGACGCCGGCGGGCATGTGTACTGGCTCGACGGGAAGCTCGTGCTGGTGCCCTACGGCTACCACTCCTTCCGGCACCCCGCCCGCCCCGAGCAGGACTGGACGGCCTGGCCGAAGTGGCCGCGCCACAAGGACCCGCGGGACGACTGGCGGATCAGCAAGCCCCGTCCGGCCCCCACCGCGGACTGCTGGGGCCTGGTCCCGATCGCCCTGTCCTCGCTGACCCGCACCCGGGCGGTCTTCCACCCCGCCGACGCGCACAAGGTCATGGACGAGCTGTATGCCGCTCAGGAGGGCCGGTACCGCTGGCGCGACCGGCGAGCCCGCGAGGTGTACGCCGAGCGGCACGCCCCGCCCACTCCTCAGCCCGCCGCGCCGATTCGGCCTGCCGAAGCCCCCGCCACCGAGGCTGAGACAGACCAGCACACCGCGCCTCAACTTCCGGAGCCGGCCGACCAGAACGATGCCGAGGCACCCCCGCGCGGGAACGGGCTCCCGTCCGTCGCCTCGTCCGCGAACCTTGCGCCGGCTTTCCCACCTCCACCTGTGGCCCGCCCACCAGCCGTGGTTCGTGACGTCGCCGCTCCCTGGCGGCGGCCAACAC
>NZ_JBLTJC010000290.1:0-13424 GCF_048158785.1 Streptomyces colwelliae
GATCATCACCGCGTCGAGCGGGCGGGTGGGGCGCGGGTACGCGGCGTTCCAGGTGTCGAGGCCCTCGGAGTGGTGGGCGTCGGTGCGCTTGAGGGCGCAGGGTGTGGTCGAGAACGGCTCGGCGACCGACTGGCTGGACATGATCGAGGTCGCGGCGAGCGCGGACATCGTGGTGAACACGGCGGCGGTGCCGCGCAGTCCGGGTCGCGTCCGCCACTGGGCGAGCCCCTTGAGCGCCGTACGGGAGAGCCCCTTGAGGGGGAGCTGACACGGCACGTTGGACCTCCGGGAGCGGGTTCACGGGACACCGACACCCAGCCTGTGATGGTTTGTTGGGGTACGCCCTGTTTATCTGCACCAGAAGGGTGAGAGGGACGCCCGGGACGGCTGAGACACGCCCGGGCCCACATCCGGAAACACTCACGGAACGTCACATGTGGTCGGCCATTTGAAGAACCCGTCCAGGTGCGGGCGGAAACGATCTGCCGGAACCGGCCGTTGTTCCGGGACACTGGACAGTGGCTGGAAGGGCCGGGGGCCAACCTCTATGATCGGCACACTTTCCTGCACGGACACGGCACGGCGGCCCCCCACCCGGTCGGCCATCCCGACGAGACCCATCCGAAGATCGAGTGCACTGCGGGAGCGAGCGGTGAGCGGAACGTCCGAAGGGCCGGCGCCCGCGGCAGACCTCATCCGGCCAGCCGTCACAGAGAGTAAAGGCGAGGCATCGCCTCGTGCAGATTTCCCCGAGACCGTCGAGACCCTCGGGTCCGGCCCGGCCATCGAGGTCATCGAGTCCGGCCCGTCCGGCGGGTCCGCCGCGTCCGGCGAGTTCTCCCCCGAGGACGGGCGGCTCGGGTCCGCCTTCTCCGCGGCGCCCCTCGCGATGGCCGTGGTGGACCGCGACGGCCTGGTCGTCAGGGCGAACGACTCGTTCGGCGCGCTGCTCGGCAAGGCGGGCGCCGCGCTGACCGGGCTGGTCGCGGCCGAGCTGATGGACCTGAAGGCGGACGCGCGTACCTGGCACGCCTACCGCGAGGTGCTGCGCGGCCGGCAGGCCAAGCTGAGCTGCACCCGCCGGGTCAAGCACCCCGACGGGCACGTGCTGTGGGTGCAGGTGACCGTGGCGCCGCTGCCGGCCGCGGAGCACGGTGTGCTGCTGTCACTCACCGACATCAGCGCCCGCCGTGAACTCCAGGCGCGGCTACGGCACTTGGAGATGCACGACCCGGTGACCCGGCTGCCCAACCGCACCCTGTTCTTCGAGCGGCTCTCGGCCGCCCTGGAGGCGGAGTCGTACGAGCAGGGCGGCACCGGGCGGATCGGCCTGTGCTATCTGGACCTGGACGGCTTCAAGGCGGTCAACGACACCCTCGGCCACCGGGTCGGCGACCGGCTGCTGGCGGCCGTGGCCGAGCGGTTGACGCGGTGTGCGGACGAGGCGGGTTACGCCCGGGCGAGTTCGCCGCTGGTGGCACGGCTCGGCGGGGACGAGTTCGCGCTGCTCGTCGAGGACTCGACCGGGACGGACCAACTGGCCGATCTCGCCGAGTCGGTGCTGAAGGCGTTGCAGGCGCCGTTCGACCTGTCCGGGCAGCGGCTGTCGCTGTCGGCGTCGATCGGTGTGGTCGAGCGGCACGCGTCCGGCACGACGGCCACCGGTCTGATGCAGGCCGCCGACACGACGCTGTACTGGGCGAAGGCGGACGGCAAGTCCCGCTGGACACTGTTCGATCCGGAGCGCAACGCGCACCGCATGACCCGCCAGGCGCTGGCCTCCACGCTCCGTCCGGCCATCGAGCGGGGTGAATTCGCGCTGGAGTACCAGCCGTTGGTGGGCATGGAGAACGGACGGCTGCGCGGGGTCGAGGCGTTGGTGCGCTGGAACCACCCGCAGTTCGGGATGCTGACGCCGAATCGGTTCATCGGACTGGCCGAGGAGGACGGCTCGATCGTGCAGCTCGGTCGCTGGGTCCTGGTCACCGCCTGCCGCCAGGCCCGCCGTTGGCAGCTGGACCACCCGGACGAGCCCCCGATCTTCGTGAGCGTCAACGTGGCCGTACGCCAGGTGTGGGACTCGGATCTGGTCGCGGACGTCGCGGAGACGCTGGCCGAGACCGGACTCGCCCCGCATCTGCTCCAGTTGGAGCTGACCGAGTCCGCGGTGATGGGGTCGGCGGGGCGGCCGTTGCAGACGCTCCAGGCGCTGAGCGACATGGGGGTGCACATCGCCATCGACGACTTCGGCACCGGCTACTCGAACCTGGCGTACCTGAGCCGGCTCCCGGTCTCCGTCCTGAAGTTGGACGGGTCCTTCGTGCGGGGCTTCCAGTACGAGGGGGAGGGCGTCCCGCCGAACCCGGCGGACGAGGTCATCGTCGAGGCGATGATCCAACTCGCCCACCGGCTGGGGCTGTCGGTGACCGCCGAGTGCGTGGAGACCTCGGCACAGGCCGCCCGGCTGCGCCGGATCGGCTGCGACACCGGACAGGGGTGGCTGTACTCCCGTCCGGTGGCGCCGGATCGTATCTCCGAGCTGCTGGGGACGAAGGCCTGCAATCAGGCTTCCTGATCGGCCGTCAACCCGTAGGCGTCCGCGATCAGTTCGTACGAGCGCAGGCGCAGGTCGCCGTTGTGGGCGTGGGACGTGAGCATCAACTCGTCGGCGCCCGTGCGCTTTTGCAGATCGTCGAGTCCGGCGCGGACCTCGTCGACCGTGCCGTGGATGACGTTGGCGTTCCAGGAGGTGATGAACTCCCGCTCCATGGGGCTGAATTCGTACGCCTCGGCCTCTTCGGGGGTGGGCACGAGGCCGGGGCGGCCGGTGCGCAGCCGGACCATGTTGAGGGAGGCGGCCAGCACCTGGCGGCGGGCCTCCTTCTCGTCGTCGGTGGCGAGGGCGGAGACACCGATGAGGGCGTACGGCGCGTCGAGCACCGCGCTCGGCCGGAAGGACTCGCGGTAGAGGTCGAGCGCCGGGATCGTGTTCTGCGCGGAGAAGTGGTGGGCGAAGGCGAACGGCAGGCCGAGCATGCCGGCGAGGCGGGCGCTGAAGCCGGAGGAGCCGAGGAGCCAGATCGGCGGGCGGTGCGGGGACTGGACGCCGCCGGGCGAGGTCGCCTGGATCGGGCCGGGGACCGCGTGGATGCGGGCGTAGGGGTGGCCGGACGGGAAGTCGTCGTCCAGGAAGCGGGTGAGTTCGGCGAGTTGCTCGGGGAAGTCGTCGGCGCCCTCGTTCAGCCGGTCGGTGCGGCGCAGGGCGGCGGCGGTGGCGCCGTCGGTGCCGGGGGCGCGGCCGAGGCCGAGGTCGACGCGGCCCGGGGCGAGCGCCTCCAGGGTGCCGAACTGCTCCGCGATGACGAGCGGCGCGTGGTTCGGGAGCATCACGCCGCCCGAGCCGAGGCGGATGCGCTCCGTGTGGGCGGCGAGGTGGGCCAGGATCACGGCGGGCGAGGAGGAGGCGACGCCCGGCATCGAGTGGTGCTCGGCGACCCAGTAGCGGTGGAAGCCGCGCGACTCGGCGAGGGAGGCGATCTTCACGCTGGTGCGCAGCGCCTCCGTGGCGGTACGGCCGGCGCCCACGGTCACCAGGTCCAGCACAGAGAGGGGGACGGGGGCGGTGCCCTGTGCCGTACCCCGGATCTCGTCACCCGGGATGTCGCCGGTCGTTCCCCGGACCTCGTCGTCTGCCGCCACGGTGGGTGCCTCCTGTTGTGAGCTGTGCGGTTCCTTCTCCGCTCCTTCCCGACGTAACAGGAGGCTGTCTCCGGTTTATTCCCGGGAGATCCCTTTGGAAGACGGTGCAGGTCAGCCGGCCTGCACGAGCGGCTCCTTGGTGAACAGGGCGCCCAGATCCGGCGCGTTGACCTTGCGGTCCGCCAGCCGCAGGGCCTCCCAGACCGTGACCTGGTTGGCCGTGAGGACCGGCTTGCCCAGTTCCTTCTCCAGGTCCGGAATGTGGGCGGCCGTGTGCAGGGCCGTGTCCGGGAGGAGGACCGCCTCGATGTCCGGGCCGTCCACCGCGCGGGCCAGCGCGAGCACCTCGTCGTAGCCCCAGGTGCCGACCTCGGCGGCGGTGATGATGCCGGAGGCGCGCACCACGGCCGGTTCCACTCCCCCGGCCCGCAGGAAGTCCGCGAACAGGTTCGCCACGTCGTCCGGGTACGTGGCCCCTACGGCCACCCGTCGCACCCCCAGTTCCTTCGCCGCGTGCACGAAGGCGAAGGACGTCGACGAAGCCGGGAGGCCGGCCGCCCGGGCCAGGGAGCGGATCTGGTCGTGGGCGCCCTTCCAGCCGTAGACGAAACTGCCGCTCGTGCAGGCCCAGACGACGGCTTCGGCGCCCGACATGCGGAGTTGTTCGACGCCCGCCGTGAGGCGCTCGGGGGAGCCCATCCGCAGGAGCGCGTCCACTCGGTGGGCGTCCTCGCCGATGTCCGTGTGGACCACGTCGAGGCGGACGTCGCTGCCGAGGAGCTGTTCCATGCGCGGGTAGTCGTCCTCGGCGGAGTGGCCCGGGTAGAGGAATCCGAGTGCGGTCATGACCAGCCTTCCTGGTGTTCTTCCGGCAGTACCGGCCCCGGGCGGCGCGCGGACTCGTCCAGCAGCGCCTGATAGGGGCCCACGGCACGGGTACCCAGTCGGCGCAGGGCTGCCCACATCGTGACCTGGTTGGCCGATACGACCGGTATCTGGAGTTCCGCCTCCAGCTGGGGGATCACGTCGTACGTCGGAAGGTTGGTGCAGCTGATGAAGAGCGCGTCGGCCTCGCCCTTGACGGCCTGGCGGGCCATGTCGACGACGTCCCGGTACGGGACCTTCCAGATGTGCCGGGTCAGGCCCATGAAGGCGCGGCCGGTGACCTCGACGCCGGCCTCGGCGAGGTACTCCTCCAGGGACTGGGTGACGGACACCGTGTACGGCGTGACCAGGGCGATGCGGCGGGCGCCCAGCTCGGTCAGGGCGGCCAGCAGGGCGCCCGAGGTGGTCAGGGACGGCACCTCGCCGGCCCGGGTCATCGCCTCGCACATCGCGCGCTCCCCGGCGATCCCGCCGACGAAGCTCCCGGAGGTGCAGGCGTACGCGACGACCTCGGGGGCGACCGCGTTCAGGGTGCGGACCGCGTCGTGGAGCGTCTCGTGCTCGCTGACGAGACGGGCCAGGTCGAGGCTCACCTCGACGGGCACGAACGGCGTCCGCGTGAGGTGCAGCGAGATGTCGTCGGGGACCCAGCGCCACAACTCGCGGTCCAGCGCGAAGTCGAAGGGGGCGACGACACCGACACCGCGCTGCGGGCGGGGTCCGCCCAGGAAGGAAACATGCATGACTACACCGGCCTCACCAAGAGAAACGGGGTGACAACGGTCCGTGCGGGCGTCCGTGTTGACGAAGGTAGGTTCGAGTGCGAGCGTGGTCAATCCGTGCATGTCAGACGGCCGCGCTCGGTGCCTCCCGCCGTGCTTCACGCTGTACCTCCCGCGAGAAACGGCTCCGCATGACCGCAACTCCCCCTGCCCTGCCCACCCTTCTCGTCCTGGACGCCGACCCGCTGCCCCGCCTCGGGAAGCTGACCGGCCGGGTGCGCGTCGAGCACGCCGACGCGTCGACGCTCGCCGATCGACTGCCCTCCGCCGACGTCCTGTTGGTGTGGGACTTCGCCTCGCACGCGGTGCGCTCCGCCTGGCCCGGCGAGGGTCCCCGGCCGCGCTGGGTGCACACGGCCAGCGCGGGTGTGGACCATCTGATGTGTCCCGAACTCGCCGACTCCGACACGGTGGTGACGAACGCGCGCGGCGTCTTCGACCAGCCGATCGCCGAGTACGTCGCCGCCCTCGTCCTCGCGATGGCCAAGGACCTGCCCAGGACGCTGGAGCTCCAGCGGGAGCGGACCTGGCGGCACCGCGAGGCGCAGCGGGTGGCCGGGACCCGTGCCTGCGTGGTCGGCTCGGGGCCGATCGGGCGGGCGATCGTCCGCACGCTCAAGGCACTTGGGGTGACGACCGCGCTCGTCGGCCGCACCCCGCGCACCGGTATCCACGGCCCCGGCGAACTCGACCGGCTGATGGCCCGCGCCGACTGGGTGATCTCGGCGGCACCGCTCACCGACGAGACGCGCGGCATGTTCGACGCCCGCCGGTTCGGCTGCATGCAGCCCTCGGCGCGGTTCATCAACGTGGGGCGGGGCCAACTCGTCGTGGAGGACGCGCTCGCCGAAGCGCTGACGAAGTACTGGATCGCGGGCGCCGCCCTCGACGTCTTCGAGGCCGAACCCCTCACCCCGGACAGCCCGTTGTGGCAGGTCCCGGGGCTGATCGTCTCCCCGCACATGAGCGGCGACACGGTCGGCTGGCGGGACGAACTCGGCACGCAGTTCGTGGCGGCGTACGAGAGATGGGAGGCGGGCAAGCCGCTGCCGAACGTGGTCGACAAGAAGCGTGGGTACGTACCGGGGCACTGAACTCCCCATTCTGGAGGGCCGGATGACGACCGAACTCACCGAGCTGACCGCCGTGGAACTCCTGGACGGCTACCGCAGAGGGGAGTTCAGTCCCGTGGAGGCGACCCGGGCGGCCCTGGAGCGGGCCGAGGAGATCCAGCCCGCCGTGAACGCGTTCGTACGGCTCGACGCGGAGGGCGCGTTGGCGTCGGCGGCCGAATCGGCGGAACGCTGGCAACGCGGGGAGCCCGCCGGGCTCCTCGACGGGGTGCCGGTCACCGTGAAGGACATCCTGCTCCAGCGCGGCACACCGACCCTGCGCGGTTCCAAGACCATTGCCGAGCAGGGCAGTTGGGACGAGGACGCGCCCTCGGTGGCCCGACTCCGGGAGCACGGGGCGGTGTTCATCGGCAAGACGACGACCCCGGAGTTCGGCTGGAAGGGCGTCACGGACTCGCCGCTGTCCGGGATCACCCGCAATCCGCACGACCCCTCGCGCACGGCGGGTGGCTCAAGTGGCGGGAGCGCGGCGGCCGTTGCCCTGGGCGCGGGTCCGTTGTCGCTGGGCACGGACGGCGGCGGCAGTGTCCGTATCCCCGCCTCCTTCTGCGGGATCTTCGGGCTGAAGCCGACGTACGGCAGGGTGCCGCTGTACCCGGCGAGCGCGTTCGGCACGCTCTCGCACGTCGGCCCGATGACGCGGGACGCGGCGGACGCGGCGCTGCTGCTGGACGTGATCGGCGTACCGGACGCGCGTGACTGGTCGGGCCTGGACCGTCCGCCGGGCTCCTTCAGCGAGGGGCTCGCGAACGGTGTGCGGGGCCTGCGGATCGCGTACTCCCCGTCCCTCGGCGGCCAGGTCGCGGTGCGTCCGGCGGTCGCGGCGGCGGTACGGCGGGGCGTGGAGCGGCTGGCCGCGCTCGGCGCGTACGTCGAGGAGACCGACCCCGACTTCAGCGACCCGGTAGACGCCTTCCACACCCTGTGGTTCAGCGGCGCGGCCCGCGTCACCCAGAAACTCGCCCCGCAGCAAAGGGAGTTGCTCGACCCAGGGCTGCGGGAGATCTGCGCGACGGGGGCGGGATTCTCGGCGCTGGACTATCTCGCGGCGGTGGACGTCCGGATGGAACTCGGCCGCAGGATGGGCCTGTTCCACGAGCGCTACGACCTCCTCGTCACGCCGACGCTCCCGATCACCGCGTTCGAGGCGGGAGTCGAGGTCCCGAAGGGTTCGGGGCACCGCCGCTGGACGGGCTGGACCCCGTTCACGTACCCCTTCAACCTGACGCAGCAGCCCGCCGCCACCGTCCCCGTGGGGAACGACGGCGACGGACTGCCGGTCGGGTTGCAGATCGTGGGGGCCCGGCACCGGGACGATCTGGTGCTGCGGGCGGCGCACGCGCTGTTCGGCGCCGGAATTTCCGGGGTCAGGCCCGCCGGAAGCTGAGACTCTCCCCCGCCGCCCCCGACCGCCACAGGTCGTTGCAGGCCTCCGCCATCTCCGGCAGCCCCTCGACCACCTCACCCCAGACGATCCCGGGGACCCACCCCACATCGCCGTTGAGGAGGAGGTTGTTGCGTTCGTAGAACAGGGCCAGGTCGACGACCGTCGTGCCGGCGCGGACCTCACGGTCGTAGCCGTAGGCCTTCGTGCCGAGTTCCGTGCCGGCGAAGGCGAAATAGCACAGGTCGCCCGGTATGGGGGTGACTGTGGGGTTCTCCAGCGGGGGTTCCGTTTCTGCGAATGGCGGGAAAAGGGCGTAGATCTCGTTGCGGGCGTACTTGGCGTGGTAGACGTCGCCGATCAGCGGGAGTGCGTCCCAGATGGCCGCGCAGGTCAGCGGCGCACGTTCTACCAGCAGTTTTGCCCGGCAGTGGACGTTCCGCTTTGCGAGTGAGACCTCGATGAAGTGATCCGTCATGTCATCCAGGGTGCATAACCCGGGAGCGGTCGGGTAGCTGCGCGCCCATGGCTCCACCAATTGGGAACGACAGACACACATCCGGTCACACGCCGGGTCACACCCGTCGGGCGCTGCTCGCCGGGGTGGCGGCGGCGGGTGCGCTGGGCGCGGCCGGCTGTAGCCGTGTGGCCACCGCGTCGACCACGAACGGCGGTGAGCTGCTCGACCGGCTGAAGGCGCAGGGCGTCGTACGGCTGGGGATCGCGGGTGAGATCCCGTTCGGGTACATCGACAAGGACGGCCACCTCACCGGTGAGGCACCGAAGCTGGCGGAAGCGATCTTCAAACGGCTCGGCGTCGACAAGGTACAGCCCGTGCCCACCGAGTTCGGCTCGCTCATCCCGGGGCTGAACTCGCAGCAGTTCGACGTCGTGGCCGCCGGGATGTACGTGACCCCGGAACGCTGTGCGCAGGTCATCTTCGCCGACCCGGACTACCAGGTGCTCGACGCGTTCGTCGTCCGCAAGGGCAACCCGAAGGGGCTGCACACCTACAAGGACGTCGTCGCGAAGAAGGCGAAGTTCGCGACCGGCACCGGGTACGCCCAGATCCAGCACGCCGTCGACGCCGGGTACAAGCAGAGCGACATCCTGATCGTCCCGGACCAGGTCGCCGGGCTGAACGCCGTGGAAGCAGGGCGAGTTGACGTCTTCGCCGGTACGGCGCTCACCACGCGCGCGGTCGTGAAGAACTCCGCCAAGGCCGAGTCGACCACGCCCTTCGCTCCGCTCGTCGACGGCAAACCGCGGATCGACGGGGGCGCCTTCGCGTTCCGCCCGACCGAGACGAACCTGCGCGACGCCTTCAACGTCGAGCTGCACAAGCTCAAGAAGAGCGGGGAGTTGTTCCGGATCCTGCGGCCCTTCGGGTTCAGCAAGGCCGAGATGACGAACCTCACCGCGAAGGAGCTCTGCGGCGGATGACCTCAGGCCTTTGGGAACTCGTCCTCAAGGGAGTCTGGACCACCGTCCAACTCCTCGTCCTCAGCGCGCTGTTGGCGACCGTCGTGGCCTTCGTCGTCGGTATCGCCCGTACCCACCGGCTGTGGATCGTGCGCTTCCTCGCCGGTCTCTACACCGAGGTGTTCCGCGGCACCTCCGCCCTCGTCATGATCTTCTGGGTGTTCTTCGTCCTGCCGGTCGCCTTCGGCTGGCAGCTCGTCCCGCTGTGGGCGGGCACCCTCGCCCTCGGCCTGACCTACGGCGCGTACGGCACGGAGATCGTGCGCGGCGCCCTGAACGCGGTCGACCCGGCGCAGCAGGAGGGCGGGGTCGCGCTGAGCTTCACGCCCTGGCAGCGGATGCGGCTGATCCTGCTGCCGCAGGCCGTGCCGGAGATGATCCCGTCCTTCTGCAACCTGCTGATCGAACTCCTCAAGGGCACCGCCCTGGTCTCGGTCATGGGCATGGGCGATCTCACCTTCAGCGCCAACCTGGTGCGGCTCGCGCTGCAACAGAGCGCGGAGATCTACACGTACATCCTGCTGATCTACTTCGTGATCGCCTTCACGCTCACCCGGCTGATGCGCGGACTGGAGAAGAAGCTGAAGGCGGGCATCGGCAAGGCGCCCGGCAACGAGAAGGCCGCGCGTGAGCTGAAGCGCGCGCAGACCACGGGTGTCGGAGGTGGCGTCGCGTGAAGTGGGACTGGAACGCCGTGAGCGACTTCATGCCGTACTTCTGGGACGGCCTGAAAGTCACCCTTCAGATCCTGCTCCTGGGGTCGCTGATGTCCTTCGTGCTGGGGCTGGTGTGGGCGCTGCTGATGCGGACGCCGTCGCGCTGGGTGCGCTGGCCGGTCGGGGTCGTCACCGAGTTCGTGCGGGACACCCCGCTGCTGGTGCAACTGTTCTTCCTGTTCTACGTGTTGCCGGAGTGGGGCCTGACCTTCTCCGCGCTGACCACCGGTGTCTTCGCGATCGGGCTGCACTACTCGACGTACACGATGCAGGTCTACCGCGCGGGCATCGAGGCGGTGCCCGTCGGCCAGTGGGAGGCGGCGACCGCGCTGAACCTCCCGGTGCGCCGGACCTGGACCGCCGTGATCCTGCCGCAGGCGATCCGCCGGGTGATCCCGGCGCTCGGCAACTACGTGATCGCGATGCTCAAGGACACCCCGATCCTGATGGTGATCACCGTGCTCGAACTCATGGGCCAGGCCCGGCTGTTCTCCCAGGAGCACTACGAGTTCACCGAGCCCATCACCGTGATCGGTGTGGCCTTCATCCTCATCTCCTACCCCGCCTCCCTGCTGATCCGAGCCCTGGAGCGACGCCTTGTCCGCTGACACGCCCCTGATGAAAGATCCCGACGCCAACGCCAACCCCCCGGTGGACGGCAGCGAGTTGATCCGCCTGGACCACGTCACCAAGCGCTTCGGGTCCAACACCGTGCTCGACGACCTCGACTTCTCCGTGGAGTCCGGCAAGCACGTCACCCTGATCGGTCCCTCCGGGTCGGGCAAGACCACGATCCTGCGGCTGCTGATGACCCTGACCAAGCCGGACGAGGGCACGATCACCGTGGACGGGGAGCAGCTCTTCCCCGCGCCCGAGAAGCAGATCCGGGAGATCCGCAAGAAGATCGGGATGGTGTTCCAGCAGTTCAACCTGTTCCCGAACATGACCGTGCTGCGCAATGTCACCGAGGCGCCGGTCACCGTCCTCGGCCTGCCCAAGGAGGAAGCGGAGGCGCGCGCCCTGGAGCTGCTCGACCTGGTGGGCCTCGCCGACAAGGCCGGCGCCCGCCCGACCCAGCTCTCCGGCGGCCAGCAGCAGCGCGTCGCGATCGCGCGGGCGCTGGCGATGCGGCCGCAGGTGCTGCTCCTGGACGAGGTGACCTCCGCGCTCGACCCGGAACTGGTCGCGGGCGTGCTCGACGTGCTGCGGGACATCGCCCGCACCACCGACATCACCATGCTCTGCGTGACCCACGAGATGAATTTCGCCCGTGATATTTCAGACCAAGTCCTGATGTTCGACTCGGGCAAGGTCATCGAATCGGGCCCGCCGGAGCAGATCTTCGGCGATCCGGAACAAGAGCGGACCCGGGAATTTCTCGGCGCCATTCTTTGACATTTATTCAATTATGACACGTGAGCAATCGAACACCCAAGGTCCACGTCGCGTGGCATGACTCAGGCATATGCCAAAGGATTCGCGCCGCAGTTCGGAGGGCGTAAGGAGGGCCACATTCTCGCCAACAGCCGCTCCACATCGGCCGTTTGACAGCTATCGTGGAGGGGATTCGCTGTCCGGTATCACGGCCCAAAAAGCGAGCGCAGGGAGAAACACCGTGGCGCTGATGCACGAGCCGACCGCTCCCTACCACTCGGTACAGGACGCACTGCGCATCCTGGAGACAGTCGCCGGGCGCTCCACCGGTGTCACGGACACCGAACTCGCCCGCCTCACGAGCCTCGGCACCGAGCGCCTGACCATACTGCTGCGGACCCTGCGCCGCGAGGGCTACGTCGAGCAGCTCACCGACGGCGCCTACATCACCGGCGAGGCCCTGGGCCGGCTCGGCTCCGCGTCCGGCCGGGAGCAGGCGGTGCGCGAGCAGATCCAGCGGACCCTGGACCGGCTGCGCGACTCCCTGGGCGCGGCGGTCTACGTCAGCCGGTACGTGGACGGCGAGGTCACGATCACCCAGTACGCGGCCGGGCCCACCACCCCGGCGGTCAACGAGTGGGTCGACTTCCGTGTCTCCGCGCACGCGACCGCGCTCGGCAAGAGCCTGCTGGGCCAGCTCGACCACAACGGCCGGCGGGACCATCTCTCCCGGCACAAGATGGCCCGCCTCACCTCGCGCACGATCACCAGCGACCGGCTGCTGCTCTCCCGCCTGGAGACCCAGCCGCCGACCGTCCCCCACCTCGACCTCCAGGAGTACGCGGTGGGCACGGTCTGCGCGGCGGTCCCGATCACGGCCGGCGCCTCGGTCGGCTGTCTGGCCCTCTCCCTCCCGGTCGAGCACGCCCACCGCCTCCGGCAGGCGGCAGACACGCTGAACCGGGAAGCGGGACCGGTGCTGCTGTCCCTGGCCATCTGACGGCTGCCGCGCCCCTGGTCCGAAGCACCCCTTTGGACCAGGTAGTATTTTTCTCGTCGCCCTCCGCGAGACTCTGATCCAGCGGAAGGCGTGAGTCACGCGCCGCTAGCTCAGTTGGTTAGAGCAGCTGACTCTTAATCAGCGGGTCCGGGGTTCGAGTCCCTGGCGGCGCACCAAAGAAGGGCCCCTCGTTCCGACGAGGGGCCCTTCGGCGTCCTCGGGGGTCAGTCGGCGGTAGGAGGCCTCCCCGGGCGGCCGCCACCACACGGGGTCCGGACATACGACCCCTTCCCGCCTCAGCCCCGCCCGATGGATCTTGTTCGTCGCCGTCACCGGCATCCGCTCCACCACCCGCACGAACCGGGGTGCCATCTTCGTCCCCAGGTCCGGCTGGGCCAGGAGGAACTCCGCGAAGTCGAGCGGGTCGAAGTGCCCGGCGATCGTCGCCATGACCTGGTCGCCGGTCACCGGGTCCGGTACCGCGTAGACCGCCACCGCGTCGGCACCTTCGTACCGGGCGAGGATGTTCTCGATCATCGCGGCGGCGAGGTTCTCGCTGTCGACGCGGAGGCGGTCGTCGGTGCGGCCGGCGAAGTAGAGGTAGCCGTCGGTGTCCCGGTAGAAGAGGTCGCCGGTCCAGTACCAGCCCTCCCGGCGCCGCTCGGCGTCCGCCTCCGGGTTGCGCCAGTACCCCTCGAAGGGGTTGGCGCCGCGGTTCACCAACTCCCCTATCGCCTCTTCCCCGTTGAGCAGTCGGCCGGCCGAGTCGAAGGCCGCCGGCGGGCACTCCGCCCGCGTCCCGGGATCGAGTACGGCGAGCCCGGGCGCCGCCCGCCCGACCGCCACCGCGAAATGATGGACGGCGACTTCGAGTTGAACGCCCCGCTGGAGGGCCGCGCCCTCGGCCGGATCGTCGCCTCCCGCGACCCGGCGCTGCCCGAGGGCGAGATCGTCTTCCACCGCGAGGGC
>NZ_JBLTJC010000291.1:0-13268 GCF_048158785.1 Streptomyces colwelliae
GGTTGACCCGGCCTTCGACGGGACCGGAGTCAGGGGCTCGGTGAGCAGCGCGTTCGCCATCAGGTAGATCTGGCCTGCGGCAAGGTAGTTGGCGGCCCGCCAGTGAGCGTCCAGCCAGGCCAGGCCCCGGAGTTGGTAGTCCCGGAGGGTGGCGTCCAGGCCCGGGGGCGGCTCGGCGGGGCGGATTCCTGCCGTCAAGCGGTCGCGCAGAGTGGCCAGCGCGCCCACCGGCACCGCCTCCACCCGCTCACCGTCCACCTCCGCGGTACCGGTGAGCGCGACGGACAGCGCGTCCACCGGATCGAGCAGGCCCAGTTCGCGTTTGCGGGCCTTGCGGACGAGGGCCGGGTCGACCAGGACCCATTGGTCCCGCAGCCGTACGACCGGGCGGTGCGCCTCGGCCAGCATGTCCATCTCGGCCTCGGTGAGCGGGTCGCCGCCGAGCGCCAACTGCCAGCGGAACTGGAGGAGTTCCTCGCTCTCGAAGAAGCCTGTGCCGTCGGTCGCGGAGCCCGGCGCCGACCGGACCACGGCCGCTGCCGTCAGGTCCTGCGCCAGGTCCCGGGGCCAGTGGACGGCGACCCCGGCCGCCGCGAGGCGCGTGGCCGCCATGCCGAGCAGCTCGCCCAGCTCCTCCTCGGACAGGGCCAGTACGTCGGGCACGTCCAGCTCGGAGAGACGGTCCAGCGGGGGCCAGACGCGCGCGGCCCGCCGTACGGCCAACGCGGCGTCCACGCGTGCGCGTGGGCCGAAGGCGGTGTCCGCCGTGCCCGCCCACAGGGCCGCCGCGTCGACCACGAGGGTCGGGTCGGCGAGGCTGTGCACCTGGACGATCGCCGCGCCCGCGCTGCGCACCCGTCCGCCGTCGTCGAACAGGTCGTACGCCGACAGGTCCAGGCGGAGCGAGATCCGCACGCCCGCGTCCATGCCGGCGGCGACCTCCGCGGCCCAGTCCTGGGCGTCACGCAGGCGCTGCGGCTTGCGGGCCGCGAAGGGCAACCCTGAGGTGTACGGCGCGGCCGGGGTGCGGGGCAGGGTGTCCGCGACCGCGTCCAGGAAGGACCGCATCAGCGCTTCCGGCTCGGGCAGCCGGAGCGGTCCCGGGCCAGGTAGCGGGACGGCGTGGCCCTCGTACGGAAGGGCCGCCGCCACCGCGCGGACGTGCGCGATGTCCTCCGGCTCCAGGGGCCCCGCGCGCCACGCGTCGTGGCCCTTCGCGGTGAGCCCGGGGAGCAGTCGGCCGCGGGCCGCGAGCCGTAGCGCGTGCAGCGCGGCGGCGCCCCAGCAGGCCGTGGCGGGATGGGCGGCGGGGTCACGGCGGGCGCGCACGAGCAGCGGCAGGGCCGCTTCGATCGGCAGGGTCAGCGCGGGGGTGGGCCTGCGGCGGACTCCGGAGCCGTGTCGTCGTACGACTGTCAGCTCCGTCTGTTCCGCGTCCCCTTCGGGGAGGGTGCTGTCGCCTTCGAGGGCTCCGTCGGGGTCCCAGAAGGCGATGCGGCCCTCGCGCGGGACGACCGGGGACGGCAGGAAGACCGCGGCCAGTCGCACGGAGATCTGCTCCGCCTGTGCCGTGTCCGTCATACGTCCTGTCACCTCCCGCCCGTCAGTCGTGTCAGCTGTCTTCGACTCTACGGGCGGGGTCTGACAATCGGCCCCGGCGACCGGCCGGGGCCACCTGCTAAGGAACCGTGCGGGAGACGACGTAGACCATGGGGAGCTTGGGATCGGACAGGTTCACTACGATGTCCTGGGTGGGGGCCGGGTCCTTCTGTTTGTTGACGACGCCCCACCAGGGGCCGGGGCGGGTGAACTTCCAGCCGGTGATCTTCTGGTCGCGGGCGCTGATGGTGATGTCGTTCTTCTTCAGCGTGTTCCGGTCGACGTCTATGCCGGCGAGGAAGGTGTCCAGGCCCGCGTCGGTGGTCTGGAACTGGACGTAGAGGCGGCTGGTCTTCCAGTTGTTGGTCTCGTAGAAGGCGACCTCTTCGGCCGGGTGCGGGACCGGTACCTGGTAGAGGCGTCGCTGGACCTTGGAGGGCCAGCCCACGGTGAGCCCGGTCGCCGAGTACTTCGCCTCTTTGTCCTTGCCGCTGTTTCGGCTCTGGTTGGCGGAGATCGCCAGGTAGACGGCCGGTACGCCGATGAGCAGCACGATGATGAGCAGGGTGATCGCCCGGCGGCGGGCCTTGTGGCGGGGGTCCTCGGGTGGTCGGGCCGGCTCCTCCCGGGGTACGGCCTGGCGGGGCAGCGATGCGTTCATGCCGTGTCCTGGCTGCCGCGCCGGAACTCCGCGAACCGCTCGTAGCGCTCGTACCGCTCGACCCGGCGGCGCTTGGCGCGGCGGAAACGGCGGGCGACCAGGCGGGCGAGGTCGGCGGCGCCGACCATGCCGGCCTCGGGGCCGAGCTGGGCGCGCACTATGCGGGCCTCGGGGCGGTAGCCGCGGCCGGTGAGCTGCCGCTTGAACGCGTCCCGCGCGGGGCCGATCAGCAGGTCGTCGGCGGCCGAGACACCGCCGCCGATCACGAAGCAGGACGGGTCGAGGGCGGCGGCGAGGTTGGCGATGCCGACGCCGAGCCACTGGCCGATGTCCTGGAGCAGCTCGATGCACATGGCGTCGCCCTCGCGGGCCAGCTCGGTGATCATCGGGCCGGTGATGTCACCGATCTGTCCCTTGACGTGCTCGAGGATCCCGTAGGCCACCGGTGAGTCGGCCACGGCCAGCTCCTTGGCTTCTCTGACCAGGGCGTTGCCGGAGCTGTACTGCTCCCAGCAGCCGCGGTTGCCGCACGCGCAGCGGTGGCCGCCGGGCACGACCTGCATATGGCCGAACTCGCCGGCGACGCCGTACTTGCCGCGCTTGACCTGGCCGTCCTCCAGGATCGCGCCGCCGATGCCGGTGCCGAGCGTGATCATGACGAGGTGGTCCTCGCCACGCCCTGCGCCGAAGCGCCATTCGGCCCAGGCGGCGGTGTTCGCGTCGTTGTCCACCAGGACCGGCACGGAGAGCCTGCTCGTGATGCGATCCCTGAGGGGCTCGTTCCGCCACGACAGGTGGGGGGCGAACAGGACGCGGTTGCGCTCGGCGTCGACCCAGCCGGCCGCGCCGATGCCGACCGCGTGCACGTCGTGCCGGTCGGACAGGTCCAGGACCAGCTCGACGATGGTGTCCTCGACGACCTTGGGGCTCTTGGACTTGTCCGGGGTCTCCGTGCGGAGCTTCTCCAGGATGTTGCCGTCGGCGTCCACGACGCCCGCCATGACCTTGGTGCCGCCGATGTCGATGCCGACCGTGGGCACGCGGGGGGCCGTCAGGTGCGACCTTCGCTCACGGGTGCCGACCGTCCTCAGTGCGGGGGCACGCCGGGAGCCTATGGGGGCGCTGAAGTTGCCGTAGGTGCTCATCGGGCCCGATTCTGCCTCACCGTGACCGTGGGTGCTGTGCGGGGGCGTGAAGGGGGGTGCGGATCGTTGTCTGGTGCGCGTGCATCGTGGCTGGTCGCGCAGTTCCCCGCGCCCCCAAAAGGGGCGCCTTCCAACTCGGCATGGACATCATGAAAGCCCAATATCGGCAAGGATACCCGTTTAATTGTCCGGACATTATGACGAACATCGCCGGGCGGAACGGTGCACTCAGGGACGTACCAGAAGCTGGAACTCGAACGAATAGCGAGTCGGCCTATAGGTGTGGCTGCCGAACTCCACCGCTCGGCCCGTGTCGTCGAACGTCGTGCGCTGCATGGTCAGCAGTGGGGCGCCCTCCAGCTCGGCCAGGCGCTCGGCCTCTTCCGCCGTGGCTCCGCGGGCGCCGATGGACTGGCGGGCGCTGTGCAGGGTGATCCCGGCGGTGCGCATCATCCGGTACAGGCCGGTGGCCTCCAGCTGCGCGGTGTTGAGGTCGAGCAAGCCGAGCGGCAGGTGGTTGGACAGGTACGCCATCGGCTCGCCGTGCGCGAGGCGCAGCCGGTCGATGCGGTGTACGTCGCTGTCCTCGGCCACGCCGAGTGCCGCAGCGACCTCGGCGGAGGCCTGGACGACGGTGTTGACGAGGACCTTCGTGGCGGGGCGCTGCCCGGCCGCCTCCAGGTCGTCGAAGAGGCTGCTGAGTTCCAGCGGGCGTTTGACCTGGCTGTGCACGACCTGGGTGCCGACGCCCCGGCGGCGCACCAGGAGGCCCTTGTCGACCAGTGACTGGATGGCCTGGCGGACGGTGGGCCGGGACAGGCCGAGCCGGGCCGCCAGTTCGATCTCGTTGCCCAGCAGACTGCCGGGGGTGAGCGAGCCGTGTTCGATCGCGGCCTCCAGCTGCTGGGACAGCTGGAAGTACAACGGCACCGGGCTGCTCCGGTCCACGCTGAGCTCGAGCGGCACTGTCGGGTCCACATCTGGTTTCGGCACGGGGCCGAGCGTAGCTGTGTGAATGGTTGACGGGAAGTGATGTAGTTCGATTGTCCGGACATACGCATTGACAGCGTGGCTGGTCGGCCCCCAGTTTGTTCCCATGCGCATCGGAGTCATCGGTACGGGCCGCATCGGGACCATCCATGCCAGGACGCTCAGCCGTCATCGTGAGGTCGGTTCGCTGATCCTCACCGACGTGGACCCCGCACGGGCCCAGGAGCTGGCGAACCGGCTGGGGGAAACGGCGGCACCGAGTACGGAGGAGATCTTCAAGTGGGGCGTGGACGCCGTGGTGATCACTACGGCGACGTCGGCGCACGCCGAATTAATCGGCAGGGCGGCGCGATCCGGGCTCCCGGTGTTCTGCGAGAAGCCCATCGCGCTCGATCTGCCGGGTTCGTTGCAGGCGATCGCCGAGGTCGAGACGGCGGGAACGATCCTTCAGATGGGGTTCCAGCGCCGGTTCGACGCGGGCTACACGGGCGCCCGGGAGGCGGTGCGCTCCGGGCGGCTGGGACGGCTGCACACGGTCCGCGCGACGACCTCCGACCAGACGCCTCCCCCGGCCGCCTATCTGCCGATCTCCGGTGGGCTGTACCGGGACACCCTGATCCACGACTTCGACATGCTGCGCTGGGTGACCGGGCACGAGGTCGTCGACGTGTACGCGACCGGTTCGGACGCCGGTCCCGCGATGTTCCGCGAGGCCGGTGACATCGACACGGCCGCGGCGGTCCTCACCCTGGACGACGGCACGCTGGCGACGGCGACGGCCGCGCGACTGAACGGGGCGGGCTACGACGTCCGGATGGAACTCGCCGGGGAACTCGACCAGGTCGTGGTCGGTCTGGACGACCGCACCCCGATCGCGTCCACCGAGCCGACCGGCCCCCCGGCCGCGACCAAGCCGTGGACCGGCTTCCTTGAGCGCTTCGGACCCGCCTACGAGGCCGAGTTGATCGCCTTCGTCGAGGTCGTCGTCGGCCAGCGCACCAACCCGTGCGACGGCCGCGAGGCGCTTCAGGCGCTGCGCATCGCCGAGGCCTGCGAAGTGTCCAGACGCGAACACAGACCGGTCCGCCTCGCGGAGATCGCGGGCGCCCTCCCCTACAGCTGAGCGAACCCGCCGCCGTCAGTTGAGCAGCCGTATCGCCGGGGCCGCCACGTCCGTCGCGATCAGGAACTCGCAGTGCGGGCAACGCAGTTCGTAGGGCCGTACCAGGTTGGTCTGCATGCTGTCCTTGCCCGCTTCCTTCGCCTCGGGGCAGTAGGTACCGAGGTGCAGCCGCACCCAGGGATGACTGGTCGGGGCCATGGCGGGCTTGTCGTCGCGGGCGTCTCTGAAGGGCGCCCACCAGAAGTCGACCAGGGCGCGCAGGGCCAGCCGCTCGGCGCCCGTGGTCGTGTCGTACGCGGTGATCCGGCCGGCCGTGTAGTGGCTCTGGAAGCCGCGGCTGCCGGAGCACAGGGCCCGCTCGGCGCCGCACTCGTACACCTGGGTACGGCCGATCCGCTCGCAGACGAAGCAGTCGACGCTGAACTCCAGCCGTGAACTCCAGTGCAGGTTATGGAAGTTGTCGCCGGTGATCGCTCCGGTCAACTCTGCGGTGATCTCCGCGGTACGCAGCATCCGCGCCTCCCCCTCAGGACGTACGAACTCAAGCCGTAGGGACTCAGGATGCGTGGGCGCGCAGGGTACGGCCGGTGGCCGGGCGGACGTACTGGATGGTGAGGCCTCCGGTGAGGACCGCGGGGCCGAGCACCGTCCCACCCGCGCAGCCGTTCTACCAGCGCACCGGCAGCGCGCGCATCCCGCGCATCAGCATGCCCGGGAGCCAGTCGCCGGGCGGGCCGCCCAGGGTGAGGCCGGGGGCGCGCTCCAGCAGGGTGCGTATCGCCGTGCGTGCTTCGAGGCGGGCCAGAGGGGCGCCGAGGCAGTAGTGGATGCCGTGGCCGAAGGCCAGGTGGCCGCGGGTGTCGCGGCGGATGTCGAAGTGGTCCGGGGCGGGAAAGCGGTCCCCGTCGCGGTCGGCGGCGGTCAGGCCGACCATGACCGGATCGCCCCGCTCGACCGGGGTGCCGGCGATCTCCAGGGGCTCGGCGGCGAACCGGAACGTGCCGTTCTCCACCGGACCTTCGTAGCGCAGCATCTCCTCGATCGCGCCGTCGAGGAGGGTCATGTCGGCGTGCAGGGCGGCGAGTTGGTCCGGGTGGGTGAGCAGGGCGTGGATGCCGCTGGTGAGGAGGTTGACGGTGGTCTCGTGGCCGGCGATGAGCAGGATGAAGGCCATGCCCCGCAGTTCCTGCGGGGAGAGCCGGTCGCCGTCCTCGGCGGTGGTGCGGATCAGGTCGCCGAGCAGGTCGTCGCTGGGGCCCGCGCAGCGTTTGTCCTCGATCAGGTCGGCCAGGTACTCGGCGAGGCGTACGAACGCGTCGTACTCGGTGCCCGAACTGGTGGGTGCGACCACCTCCGTGGACAGCTTGCGGAACTCCGCGCGGTCCAGCTCGGGCACGCCCAGGAGCTCGCAGATCACGGTGATCGGCAGCGGGTAGGAGAGCGATTCGACGAGGTCGGCACGGCCGGACGGCAGCATCTCGTCGAGCAGGTCGTCGGTGATCCGCTGGACGCGCGGGCGCAGTTCCTCGACCCTGCGCATGGTGAACGTGCGGGTGATGAGCCCGCGCAGGCGGGTGTGCTGGGGCGGGTCGGCGGCCAGGAGGTACTTGCCGATCAGCTCCTCGTCGAGGAACGTCACGCCGATCTTGCCGCCGTCCTTGGCCAGCCGCGGGTCGGCCAGCGCCGAACGCGCCTCCTCGTAACCCACGATCAGCCAGGTCACGTGGTGCTCGTCCGGCACCGGCAGCCGCACGCGGTGCACCGGGCCCGACTCCCGCAGCCTGGCGTACACCTGGTGCGGGTCCCGCCGGAACGCCTCGCCGAACTCCCCCAGATCGATCACTTCGGTCATGCCTGCCCCCTCCGGTCGATCCCCCGAGATCTCCCAGTGCAGTGGGAACGGACGGCGGCAACCGCTAGTGCCCGCTCTCGCCGTCCTCTTCGAGCAGGCCCGCGTCGTACGCCAACAGGGCGATCTGCACACGGTTGTTGAGGTCCAGCTTGGCCAGGATGCGGGAGACGTGGGTCTTCACGGTGGCCACGCTCATGAAGAGGCCGGTGGCGATCTCGGCGTTGGCGAGGCCCTGGCCGACGGCCACGGCGACCTCGCGTTCGCGGTCCCCCAGGGCGGCGATGCGTTCACGCGCGCGTGCCCGGCGGGTGTCGGTGGCGGTGCCGGCCGCGTGCTCCATCAGCTGGCGGGTGACCGCGGGCGACAGCACGGGATCGCCGGCCGCGACCCGGCGTACGGCGTCGAGGATCTCGGCGGGCGGGGTGTCCTTGAGGACGAAGCCGGCGGCGCCCGCGCGGAGGGCCCGTAGCACCTGCTCGTCGGCGTGGAAGGTGGTGAGGACGACGATCTGGGGCGCGTCGCCGCGGGCGCGCAACCGCTCCGTGGCGGTCAGTCCGTCGACCGACGGCATGCGGATGTCCATGAGCACGACGTCCGGGTGGACGCGGTCGACGAGTTCCTCGACCTCGCTGCCGTCGGCGGCCTCGCCGACGATCTCGATGTCGGCGGCGCCGCCCAACATGAGGGACAGCCCGGCCCGCACCAGCGGGTCGTCGTCGACGAGGAGCAGTCTGATCGCAGTCATGGGGCTACGTAACCACGGCGGCGCGGTGGGTAGTGGCGTGGTCCGCGGTTCCGGGCGGGGCGCCCAAGGAGGCGTGCGCGCGTCCTCGCTGCCCACGCCGAGGTGGGCCGCCATGCCGTCGACACCGCGAGCGGCCACCGGCGGCGCGAGCGGGACGACCCTCGGGGAGCGACTCCAGGGCGGCGGGACGGTAACTCGATCGGTGCTCCACGTCAGCGCCCCGGGCGCCCCGACCCGGCCGCTGTCCCACGCCAACACGTCGGCGGAGCCTGCGAGTTGGCCGGAGTCCGCGTGGACGGAGCCGGAGCGGACCGGGCCGCGCGGCGCGCACTCCCCACCGTGCTCCCCCGCGACGCCCCCTGTTCGCAGGCAGGCGGCGGGACGCGGGAACGGTGACTCTCCCTCCGGGAGCGGCCTCCATCTTCCTTGCGCAGAACGGGAGTTACCCGCAGCGCCGAACGGGCTTCACCCCCACGGCAGCCAGGCCCGCACCCGGAACCCCCCGCCCTCGCCCGGGCCGTGCTCCAACCGTCCCCCCGCCAGCGTCGCCCGCTCGGTCAGCCCGATCAACCCCTGCCCGGAACCGGGGACATGGGGGACTTCGCCCTCCGGCGGCGGGTTGTGCACGGCGACCACCAGGCCCTCGCCCGGGGAGCCGGTGACCGTCACCGTGACCTCCGTGCCGGGGGCGTGTTTGCGGGCGTTGGTGAGGGCCTCCTGGGCGATGCGGAATGCGGTGCGGCCGACCGAGGCGGGGACCGCGGCGGGGTCGGTGACCCGGTTGGCGAGGGTGACCTTCATACCGGCCTCGCGGGACTCGGTGACCAGCGCGTCCAGGGCGCCGAGCGTGGGCTGCGGGCGGCCCGTCTCGTCGGGCTCCCCCGCGCGCAGCACGCCGATGATCTCCCGCAGGTCCTGGAGTGCCTCGTGGGCGCTCTCCCGGATGACGCCGGCCGCCCGCGCGACCTCCTCGCGGGGCGCGTCCGGCCGGAACTCCAGCGCGCCCGCGTGCACGCTCAGCAGGGTCAGCCGGTGGGCGAGCACGTCGTGCATCTCGCGGGCGATGGCCTCACGGGCGAGCCGCTGGGCCTGCTCGGCGCGCAGTTCCGCCTCCGTCTCGGCGCGCCGGGCGCGGTCGCGCAGGCTCAGCATGAGCTGGCGCTTGGAACGGACGAACATGCCCCAGCCGATGACGGTGAGGATGAGCAGTTCGGTGAACACGACCGCGCCGGCGTACGGCAGGTCGGGGTCCGGGCGCATCCAGTAGAAGAGCGGCGCCAGGGCGAGCTGGATGCCGCCGATCCAGGCGACGTAGCGGAAGGGCCGGTGCACGGCGAGGGTGAAGACGGCGACCATGGCGGCGCCGCCCGCGGTGTTCGAGACGAGGCCGACGGGGATCATCGCGACGGCCAGCCCGACCGGCCAGCGGCGGCGCAGCCAGACCGCGCCGCAGGCGAGGACTCCGAAGAACTGGTCCACGACGGCGAGGGAGTGCGGGGTCGCGGAGTCGCTGTCGAGGGCCTGCGCGCCCAGGAGTCCGATGGTCACGGCCAGCAGGAAGCAGCAGACGTCGACGACCCAGTCGCGTGCGGTACGGCGGGGCCGTCCGCGCCGTTCGACGTCGGGATCGAGTTCGTCGGCCACGGCGGACGGCAGCAGCCATCGGCGCCCCGCGAACGCCTGCGGTACCGGCGTGGTCCTGTCACCTGTCACGGTCGACAAATCTATGCGGGACCGGGTCCGGTCACCCACCCCGCGCGGGGGAACGGCGACCAAAGTCGCGCCATCCCAGACTTTCGGCGGACATGCCTCGCCCCGCGGCCCATGATCGTGGGGGGAGCCGCGGGGCGAGGGGCGGGCAGTGGTGCAGCTGGTCGTTCGGCTCAGCAGCCGAAGTTGATCAGGTCGAACGTGACGTAGTGGTCCGCGGTGTAGTAGTCCTCCTGGGACTTCTCACCGGTGACGATGCGGCGAGCTCCGCGCGTAGACGAGCCGGGCGTCTTGACCGTGTACTCGTGGTAGTAGCCCGACGACTGCGAGGGCAGGACTCCTTCCTGGTTCCGGAAGACGACACCGTCCTGCGAGTAGGGGAAGGGACCGTTCGACGCGATCAGGTCGAGCGTGTCGTAGGCCTGGGAGGGCAGGTCGCTGTAGCAGATGCTGCCGACCGCGGCGGCCGCCGGGGTCGCGGTGGCGACGGTGCCGCCCACGACGAGGGCGGACAGGAGAGCGGCTGCGGCTCCGATACGAGTGGCGCGTGGGGGGAATCTCATGGCTCCATGATGACGCGCGTAGACCGTGGCATGTCAATGACAACTCTGCAGAATTTCCCGTCAAGTCCGATGAGTTTTCCGGAAGTTAACGTGCGGCCCCGCGCCCCCACGCGGTCCCCACAAGTACGAGGACGCCGCCTGCCAGCCCGAACGCGCCGAGCCGTTCGCCACCGAGAACGATGCCGGCCGCGGCGGCCCACAGGGGCTCGGTGCCGAGCAGCAGGCTGACCCGGGAGGGCGAGGTCCGGCGCACGGCCCACATCTGGACGAAGAAGGCGAACAGGGTGCAGAACACCGAGAGGAACAGCAGTCCGGCCCACTCGCGTGGCCCGAAGTCGGCGGCCGCGGCCCACGGTGTGCTGTCGGCGCCGGTCGACAGGATCGCGAACACCGCGACGGCGGTGCCGAGTTGGACGGTGGTCAGGGGCAGTGCGTCGGCACCCTGGACCGACCGGGTGCGGGACATGGCGAGGACGTGCAGGGTGCGGGCGAGGGCGGCGAGCAGCATGAGGAGGTCGCCGAGGGAGGGGCGGGTGAAGCCCGCGCCCTGGGTCAGCAGCAGCACGCCGAGCACGGAGAGGGCCGCCGCGCCGAGGAAGGCCCGGGAGGGCCTGGTGCGGGTCACGGCGGACTCGGCGAGCGGGGTGAAGATCATGGTGAGGCTGATGATCAGACCCGCGTTGGTCGCCGAGGTGTGGACGACGCCGTAGGTCTCCAGGAGGAAGATCCCGGCGAGGATCAGCCCGAGCAGCCCCGCGCCGCGCCACTGGGCGGCCGTCAGGGCGCGCAGCGCGCGGTGGCCCACGACCGCCAGGACGGGCAGGACGAGGGCGAAGCGCAGGACCAGGACGGCGAGGACCGTGCGGGCCGTGGTGATGTCCTTGGCGGCGAGATAGCTGGCGCCCCAGACCACCGCGACCAGCAGGACGGGCAGGTCGGTGAGCCAGGCCCGGCGGGGCAGGGCGGCGGACGGTACGGCGATCGAGGACATGGGGGCGGCTCTCCCGGTCTCCGGCGAAGGGGTGGAGACATCGGCGGCTGCCACACGGAACGATCACCGTACCGGCACGGACCCCGGCTGACTAGGCGTTTTCCGCGTCCGCGTCCGCGTACGAGCCGTAGGTCGGGCGGCCCGCGAGGTCGTACGACTGGATGGAGACGCCAGTGCTGGTGATGCGCCCGCCCGTGTGCCGGAAGGCCATGGGGGCGGTGCCCTCGGGGAACAGGCGCAGGCCGCTGCCGAGCACGACCGGGAAGGTCACCAGGTGGAGCGTGTCGACGAGGCCGAGCGCGAGGAGGGACCGGACGAGGGCGCCGCTGCCGTGCACCTGGAGTTCGCCCTCGGTGCGCTCCTTGAGGTCGGTGACCTCCTTGGCGAGATCGCCGCCGAGGACCGTGGTGCCGGCCCAGGAGGCCTCGGTGAGGGTCGACGAGGCGACGTACTTCGGCAACGCGTTCAGCTTGGAGGCGATCGGGTCGGCGGGGTCGGTCTTGAGCGGCCAGTACCCGGCGAAGATGTCGTACGTACGACGGCCGAGCAGATAGGCGCCGGAGCGGTCGAAGACCTCGACCACGAACCGGCCGAAGTCGTCGTCGCCGTAGACGAAGCTCCAGCCGCCGTGCTCGAAGCCGCCGCGGGTGTCCTCTTCGGGGCCGCCGGGGCCTTGGTAGACGCCGTCGAGGGTGACGAAGATGGTGGAGACGAGCTTGCCCATGTCGGGTGCCTGCTTCCTGGTGCGGGAGCGGATGGTGTCATCAGCTCAGACCCCGCGGGCCCCCGCAACTCATCGGTCTCCGCACGGCTTCTCTCGGTCCCCGCTACGGCTTCTCTCGGTCTTCGCTACGGCTTCTCTCGGTCTTCGCTACGGCTTCTCTCGGTCTTCGCTACGGCTTCTCTCGGTCTTCGCTACGGCTTCTCTCGGTCTTCGCTACGGCTTCTCTCGGTCCCCGCTACGGCTTCTCACCCCGCGTGGGTCGAGAACATGCCGCCCGTCGGGCCCTGCTTGTCGCCGCCCTGGGCCTTCTTCAGGGCGTTGGCGAGGCTCTCGATGGTGAGGGACTGGAGGATGACGCGGCCGTTGCCCTCCAGGGTGGCCAGGGACAGGCCCTCGCCGCCGAACACGGCGTTCATCAGGCCCTGGCGGTTGAGGCCGCCGATGCGCTGGACGCCGTACTGGACGCCCTCCTCGAAGGCGACGAGGCAGCCGGTGTCGACCTCGATGCGGCCGCCGAAGTCGGCCGGGTTCAGGTCGATGAAGTTGCCCGCGCCGGCGATGATCACCGTGCCGTGCCCGGTGAACTTCTCCAGGACGAAGCCCTCGCCGCCGCTCATGCCGGTACGGCCGCCCTGGAAGGCGATGCCGAACTGGACGCTGGACTCGGCGGCGACGAAGGCGTCCTTCTCCGCGAACCACGCGCGTGTGCCGTCCAGCTCCAGGGCGCGCATCTCGCCGGGGAGCACGCCCGCGAAGCCGACGGTGCCCTCGCCGCCCTGGGAGGTGAAGTACTGGAACGCCAGCGACTCACCGGCGAGTGCGCGCTGGCCGACCTGCATGGCGGTGCCCATGGCTTGGCGGAGCATGCCGCCGACGCCTGCGGCGCCTGAGCCGCTCTGGGGCTGGCCCGTGTTGTTCGACGGACCCGACAAACGGGTCTCCATGGTCACGTTCGTCGTCTTGAAGAGGAACTTTCCGGCTTCGCAGTACACGGTCTGGCCGGGGTTCAGGTTGACGACCGCCATCTGCATGGCGTTGCCGACGATTTCTTGCTGAAGGGTCACGAGGGGAGAACGGGTGGCCACCCAGAGCTGGAAGCCCTCGTCCGTGAGGTCGACGCCCGCGTTCAGGTTGTTCCGTACGTCGCCCAACCGGGTCGTCGCCC
>NZ_JBLTJC010000292.1:0-13198 GCF_048158785.1 Streptomyces colwelliae
CCCGGCGGGCGCGAGCAGCGCGGACACCGTCGCTCCTAGGCTCGGTCCGTACGGCGTGCTCACATCCACGGTGAACGCCCGCACCCTCGCCGCCCACGAGCAGGAACAGGCTCGTCAGCAACGCCGCCGCCTAGCCCTCGTGCTAGCCGCCGACTTCGGGATCGACCTCGACCGGCACCTGGTCGGCGCGGGGAAGGTGGCCGCCTGATGGAACCGGTCACCGCTCCCCGCCTCCTGCCCTGGCAGTCACCGGAGGGCAAGCCGTGCTTCCTCGTCTCCGGCGGCGGGTACCTCTCGCGTCTCGCCGACGACATGGAAGCCGTACAACTGGCCGCCGCCGTGGACGTGGTCGGCCACGCCCGGAAGGTGCTCGGCGACCCCATGTCCCCGTACGCCGAAGTGCGCTACGCCGGAGTACGGCTCGCCGAGTGCCTGAACGACGTTCTGCGCGTCGCCGAGTCGCGTGGCCTGCGCCTGCCCGGGCCGGACGCCGAGGGCGCCGACGAAGTCGAAGCGGGCGAACGCGGCACGGTGTAACCGCCGACCGCTACCTGGGAGGCCGTTGACGGACCAGGGGTCGCCACGGCTCCCGTTCCGGCCGGGATCGCGCCGACCGGCCGGAACGGGCTCCAGCTGAGCCTCTTTCAGGTTGACAGCAGGTCGCGGAACCTATCGCGGGCCTCGCACTCGGGACGATGCGCGCAGTCCGCCCCGTGCGTTCACCGGGCCATCCAGCGCCTCGTTTCCATGGCCAGTCCCGAGTGGCGCCTTCGGGCCAGACGGTCCGAACCGGTATGCCCTTCCCGCGTGCGTAGGCGACGACGTCGGCGGTGCCGCCGTAGCCGCGGGTGGGCCGGGGCGCCGACCCCACCATGGCCGAGGCCGCCGCACCGTACGGCTACGACCTCAGCTCACACCGCGCCCGCCAGATCGACCGCGACCTGATGAACTGGGCCGACACCATCCTGGCCATGGACGCCTCGAACTTGACGGCGCTGGCCGAGCTGTCCGACCGTGACGCGAGCAGCGGACTGGCGCTGTACCTGGGCGACCGAGACGTACCCGATCCGTACGGGCTACCCGGCGCAGCATTCACCGACTGCATCGAAATGATCGTCGCGGGCGCCGCCCGGCACCTTCAACGCCCGGACGACTGACCGACGGCGGACAGCAGCGCATCCACCAGCCGGTCCGCCGCGTCGGGGCGGCCGTGAGCACGCGCCCGCTCAGCCATGCTCACGCGCCGCACCGGGTCGGTGAGCAGCGGACCGACAGCAGCCTGCAGCGCCGCCGGTGACACCTCGTCCAGGAGGGCGACGGCGGCACCAGCGTCCTGCAGATGGCGCGCGTTGTGGGCCTGCTCGTTGCCGGCCGACGACGCCAGCGGGATGAACACCGCCGCCTTCCCCAGAGCCGTCAGTTCGGCGATGGTCCCGGCGCCGCTGCGGGAGATCACCACATCGGCCAGCGCCAGCACGTCGGGCAGCTCGCTCCCGACGAACCCGGTCAGGAAGTAGCGACCAGCAAGGGCGGGTGGCAGGTTGGCTGCCTGCTCGCGCATGGCGGACAGGTTGGCCTCGCCGCACTGGTGGATGACGTTCGCGTGGCCCAGCAGCCACGGCAGGATCCCGCCCATCGTCTGGTTGATCTGGGCGGAACCCTGAGCACCACCCGTGACGTACACGGTCGGCAACGAGCGGTCGAAGCCCGTCAACGACAGGGCGTGGACCGCCTTGTCCGCCTCACCAGTAAGCACCTCAGGCCGCACAGGGTTGCCGGTCACCACAGCGCTGGCCCGAGCCGCCTCCGGCAACAGCGGAAGCGTGGACTCAGACGACACGGCGAAGACGGCCGCCGCTCGCGCAAGGGCCTTGTTGGCAAGGCCAAGACGGACCGTCTGCTCGTGCACCACCAATGGGCGTCGGCACATCTTCGCCGCCAGCCCCACCGGCACGGCCACATAGCCGCCCGTGGCGAGCACCACGTCCGGCTGGAAATCAGCGACGATCTTCCGCGCCTGGCCGACACCGCGCGGCACGTTCGTCATGTCCTTCACGTTGGCCGGAGAGATCAGCTTCAACGGGTTCTTCGAACGGCGGATCTTGCCCGTGGTCACCTCCGCGAACGGAATGCCTTCAGCAGCGGCGACACGAGCCTCCAGGCCGCTCGCCGTCCCCACCCAGAGGACCTCAAGTGCCCTGCCCGCGGCGGCCAGACGAGCTTGCAGTGTCCGCACCGCGGTAAGCGCCGGGTACGTGTGGCCGCCGGTCCCGCCGCCTGTGACGATCAGGCGGAAGGGCGCCGCAGGGCTGTTACCGCCGGGGAAGAAGTCAGCCATTCCGAGAGACTAGCGCGACGCCCGGTGGACTTGGCGCTCGGCGACTACTCGACCGCCGAGTACCACGCCCACTGCTACCTGTCGGCCCTCCGACCCCACATGATCCGGTCCCAGGCCATCGCCACGACCCGGCTCGCACCCGCCCAACTTGCCCAGGGCGCTCCCGAAGCCTCCGGGCGGGTGCACTGACGCTGCCGCCCCACCCGGCCGAGCTGACGGCTCGTCCGACTGGGCTACGCTCGTTCGGCATGACGATCGAGGTGTATGTCGAGCAGTTCCTCCTGTGTGCACTCGACGCGTCAGGGGGCGGTCTCAACGAGTTCCTGGACCCTGAGGCGATCATGGAGTCCGCTCAGCTCGACGCATCGGAGAAGGATGCCGTCGTCTCGTCACTCATCGCCCAGCGATACGTGAGCAGTGAGGGCGAGCGAGCCGATGGTTCCGTACATCTGATCAGGCTGACGGCCAACGGCTTGGAGCATGCACGGCACTTGCGCCGGATCTCTCAGTCGAGGGCCGAACGCGACATCTATCTCCACAACGTGCTGGTGCGCTGGGCGTACGAGCACACCCCTCCCGCGGGTTCGGCGAGTCTCCAGGAGTTCGCAGGCGACCAACGCTGGTGGTTCGCCGGAACCCAGGTCACCTGGGACGAGGTAGAGGCCGCTGTCGGTTTCCTTGAAGCCGAGAGACTTCTCGCGGTGGAGCGTACCGTCGGCCGCATCGGAGTCCGGCCAACTCCCCTGGGCATTAAGTTTGCCCACTCCCACATGACCTTGAGGACCTTCATGACCACCCAGCAGCCGCAGTCTCCCGGCGTCACGAACAACTTCGGCGACAGCATCGTCGTCCGCGGGTCGGTATCCGGCAGCGCTCTCGCCACCGGCGGTAACAACACGCAGACGGTCACGCACGGGGTGGACGCGAGCGCGTTGGCGTCGCTGATCACTCAACTGCGCCAGGTGGCACCCTCGTTGCAGCTCCCCGCGGACGACGCCCAGGACCTCTTCGAGGAGATCGACACCCTTGAGCGCGATGGGGACGACCTCAGCCGGGGCCAGCGGATCTGGCGCAGGATCGCGCGCATCATGACCCCTGCCGTCACATCTGCCGCCGTGGCAGGCTCCGAACAGGCCGTGCAGGCCGCCATCGCGGCCGGTTCGCAGCTGTTCAGCTGACCTGTGGATCAGCCGAGGATTCCTCCTCCGGCTTGCCTGCCCTGGCCGGACAGGTTGTTTCGGCTGGTTCCTGAGGAAACAGCGGGTGGTTGATGGGCCCCTGGCCTGCTCTGACACGTACAACAGCCCACGATTCCAACTCGGCTGTTTCCGGCCCGGCGAGCCGTCAGCGGTCTACGATCGTTCAGCATGACACTCCTGCGGTTGGTCGCGCAGTTCGTGCAGGCCGCGTTCGAAACGCAGCCGCCCGACACCAGGGTCCTGAATGTGAAAGAGGCCCTGCGTGCCGCCCAGATCCACAAGGCGTACGAAGCGGACATTCTCGGGATGCTGCAGGAACACGACGTCGTGCAGAATGAACTGGGTTTCATCACGTGGCGGTGGGTATGGACAGACAAGGGGTTGCTGCACGCACAGCAGTTGCGGCAAGACTCGCAGGACAGGGCCCAGCGGGATATACACCTCCACAATGCGCTGGTGCGCTGGGCATACGAGAACTGCCCTCGCCCCGCAGGATCAGTAGATTTCACGGAGTTCGCCGGCACAGAGGGCTGGTGGTATCTGGGAACCGAGGTTTCCTGGGATGAAGTGATCGATGCCCTTCTCTATCTCGAAGCTGAGGGCCTTCTCGCCATGGAGCGTCTCCCCGACGGCGGCGCACTCGTTCGGCCGACCAACATGGGCATCAACTTCGCTACGGGGCGCGAGGACTTGAGGACCTTCATGACCACCCAGCAGCCGCGGAGCGCCGCACCCGTCACGAACAATCACAACAGCATCACCGTCCACGGAAGCGTGCACGGTAGCAACTTCGCCAGCGGAAGCCACAACGATCAGACCATCACGGGCGGCGGAACGCACCCGCTCTGACATCGCTCGTCAGCCGGCTCCGCCAAGCCTTGCTTGCCCTGGATCTGCCCGCAGACGACGCCCAGAGCCTCGCCGACGACATCAACTCCTTGGAACACGAGGGCAGCGATTCCGGCTGCGAGGGCGATGACGGCCTGGACGTCCTTGCCGTCAGCCGGATCGACAGCCCCATCTGCGTGAGCGATGCGTGAGCGGACGGTGTGGCAGCAGCCGTCCTGACGCGGACCGCGCCTCATAGCGAACCTGCACTGACCAGGTGGTTGTGCGGACACCAGGTCAGCCGTCCGTAACCACCCAGCAAGATCCGACCAGGACTTTTAATCCATTGGTTGTGGGTTCGAGTCCCACAGGGTCTACCGGTGGTGGGCGGGGGATATCGCCTCTGGCCTGCTGTGGAGCGCCCCGACCGGTTCTGACTGGTCGGGGCGCTCTGGTGTCTTCGGTCGCGTGTGTGAGCGGAGGGGCTGGGGACACCCTGTCGTGAAGGCGTCCGACTCGCTCAGGGTCGGCCCGGACCGTCGTGCCAGGTGTATCAGGTGGTCAGGCCGGCGCTGACCAGCCAGATGTGTTCGCAGGTCGAGGATGCCTTCTGTAGATTCTCGCGGGACTCCTGCGAGGCGTGGTAGAAGGTCCGCTCGATCATCCAGCACAGGGCGCGCGCCATCGCCGACGCTTGTTCCGGTTCGGTGCCGGGCTGAATGCCGGCTCGTTCCAGGACAGCGGTGATGGCTGTGATGAACAAGTCGGCCGTACGGCTCCACAGTTCGCCGATCTCCGGGACGGTCAGTGACAGGTCGATCGCCGTGCGCATGACCAGGCCGTGCTCGTTCCACAACTCGACCGTGCGCTCCATGGCTGCCGCGATGGCCTGGCGCGGCTCGTCGGCCTGCGCGGCAACCCGGGACCGCTCCCACAGATGCTCGACCGTTCGGGCCACCAGCGCCGTGACCACTTCTTGCTTGGAGCCGAAGTAGAAGTACAGGGCGCCTCGTGTGATGCCGGCGCCCTGGGCGATGTCGCCGACGGTCATCGCGTCGTAGCCCTTCCGCGCCAGCAGAGCTTCGCAGGTGTCCAGAATGGCCCGCTCCCGGACATCGCCCTTGCGTTCGGTGGCGCGACGGCTTCGCGCGAGGTGGTCGCCGGGCATCAGAGCTGAGCACCCTCGGCGAAGTCGGTCGTACGGGAGAGCGTTTCCCACGCGCGGATGTCCTCGTCCACGGCCGTGCGCGCGGCGGTGACCAGTCGCAGCGCGTCCGAGCCCAGGACGAGGTGGGCCGGCGGCTGGTCCACCGACGTGATGTGCAGGACGGCGTCCCCGGCCTTGGCCGGGTTGCCCAGTTGGTTTCCGCTGGCCTTCTGCCGCGCTTCGCGGATCGGGGCGAACAACTCGTCGTAGTCGTCGATGGACTGCGCGACGCGTGACATGGACCGTCCGGCCCAGTCGGTGCGGAAGGAGCCGGGCTCGATCGCCGTCACATGGATCCCGAACTGCGCGACCTCCTTGCCCAGCGCCTCAAGGATGCCTTCCAGCGCGAACTTGCTGCCGCAGTAGGCGGACAGACCGGGTACGGCCATGAGTCCGCCCATGGAGGTGACGGCCATCAGGTGTCCGTGGCGGCGCCGGCGCATGTGGGGCAGTGCTGCCTGGAGGGTGGCCACCGTCCCGAGTACGTTGACCTCGAACTGGCGCCGCACCTCGGCCAGCGGGGTCTCCTCGAAGGTGCCCTCCACGCCGTAGCCGGCGTTGGCGATGACGACGTCCAGAGCTCCGACGTTCTGCTCCACCTCTGTGATCGCGTTCGAGACGGCGTCGGCGTCCGTCACGTCCAGGATGCGGCCGTGGGCGTGCCCGGGTTGGAGCTCTTCGAAGGCCCGCAGGTCCTTCTCCGAGCGGACCGTGCCGACGACGGTGTGTCCGGCGGCCAGGGCCGCTTGGGCGAAAGCACGTCCGAGGCCCGTGCTGACGCCGGTGATGAGCCACGTCTGTTCCTGCACCGTTCCTCCAGCTGGGACTCGGAAGGAGCCTGGTTGCCCCCTCATCCCAAATTCTACATGGCGTCGATTTTTATCATCGCCGTGCAGATTCCTGTGTCCTACGGAGCGACGTGATCGACGATCGTCCGGAGGAGGCGCGAGTTCCTTCGCCATGTCTCGCGGAGGGTGTCGATCTGCTCGCGCTGCGGTTCGTCGGACGAAGACGGTCCGGTCCGAACAGTCGGGCTCGGACCGGACCGCGCTCCTGTTGTCCGTCCGGACCGCGCTCCTGTTATCCGTTGATCACGCGGAGGGGTTCGCCGTCGATGAAGATGACGTGGGTGTTGAAGAAGGCGTCCAGGCCCTCGGGGCCGAGTTCGCGGCCGTAGCCGGACTGCTTGACACCGCCGAACGGCACGCCGATGTCGACGGTGATGCCGTTGTTCAGGTTCACCGTGCCGGAGTTGATCCGCTGGGCCACGCGCAGGGCGTGCTCGGTGTCGGTGCTGTAGACGGCGCCGGACAGGCCGAACTCGGTGTCGTTGGCGATGCGGACGGCTTCCTCCTCGTCGCGGTAGGTCAGGACGGTCAGGACGGGGCCGAAGATCTCCTCCTGCGCGACCCTGGCGTCCGGGGAGACGCCGGTGATGATCGTGGGGGCGATGTAGTAGCCGACGTCGTGGCCGGGGGCCCGGCCGCCTCCGACGGCGAAGGTGCCGCCTTCCTTCTGCGCGGAGGCGAGGTAGTCCAGGACCCGCTCGTAGTGCTTGCGGGTGACCATCGCGCCCACGTCGGTGGCCGGGTCGCGGGGATCGCCCACGGTCAGTGCGGCGAACGCCTCGGCGAGGGCGGAGACGATCTCGTCGTGCCGGTGCTCGGGCACGATGAGCCTGCTGGGGTTGGTGCAGCTCTCGCCGTTGTTCCCGGTGACGCCCGGCACCAGGGTCTCGACGATGCGGTCGAGGTCGGCGTCGTCGAGCACGAGGGCCGGTGACTTGCCGCCGAGTTCGAGGGTGAGCTGCTTGAGGGTGTCGGCGGCCGCGGCGGCGATGCGACGGCCGACCACGGTGCTGCCGGTGAAGGTGATCTTGTCGACACCCGGGTGGCGCACCAGGTGATCGCCGCCCGCGGGCAGGGCGTTGACGATGTTCAGCACACCGGCGGGCAGCCCGGCCCGCAGCGCGGCGTCGGCGAAGTAGCCCGCGCTCAGGGGCGTGTCCTCGGACGGCTTCATGATGACGGTGCAGCCGGCCAGCAGGGCCTGCGGCAGCTTGAACGCGGCGAGTGCGAGCGGGGCGTTCCACGGGACGATGGCCGCTACGACGCCCACCGGCCGCTTCTCGATGCGGGCGCTGACTCCCGACAGGCCGGTGCGCAGTTCGGTGAGTTCCGTCGTGTCCGCCAGGGAGGCGTAGTAGCGCAGCAGGCCGGGCATGGTCAGCGCCCCGCCGCGGCTCTGGCCGACGGTCAGGCCGGTCTCGGCGACCAGTACTTCGGTGACCGGGTCGGCGTCCTTCTCCAACTCGTCGGCGAACCTCGTGAGGATGTCGGCGCGCTCCCGCAGGGTCAGTCGGGGCCACGGGCCGGAGTCGAACGCGGCACGGGCCGCGTCGACCGCCGCGTCGACGTCCTCGAAGGCCGCCGCGGCAGCCGAGCCGATCTCCTTCTCGGTCGCGGGGTCGACGACCGGGATGCGCTCGCCGGTGGAGCCGGGACGCCAGGTGTTGTTGATGAACAGGTCCCGCTCGAACACGGGCGAGGTGGGTGAGGAAGCACTCATGACAGACCCTTCGCTACGGCCAGTAATGAAAATAACTGGATAGTTATCATCTAGCACGCGAGGTTCGAGGTTTGTCAATAACTGGTTGGTTACCTTAGACTGGCCGCATGGCCTACGACTCTGCGGCAACCCGCGCAAAGATCCTCCGGGCGGCGATCGAGGAGTTCAGCGCCGCCGGCTTCGCCGGTGCCCGTATCGACCGCATCGCCGAGGTCTCGGGCGCCAACAAGCGGTCCATCTACGTGTATTACACGAACAAGGAGCTCCTGTTCGCCGCCGCCCTGCATGAGGTCATCACCGAGCTGAACGACGCGGTGCCGCTCACCGAGGACGACCTGCCGGGCTACGCGGGCCGCATGTTCGACTACCTGACCCGGCACCCCGCCGCGCTGCGCATGCACCTGTGGCGCCAGCTGGAACGGCCCGAGCTGGGCCCCGACGCGGCCGACGTGTACAGCGACAAGATGGCCCGCATGACCGCGGACTCGACCGCCGGGCAGCTGCCATCGACCGACCTGCTCGTCCTCATCACCGGACTCACCCAGAGCTGGGTCCTCGCGCCACGGGATCTCCTCACGGCCGCCGACGGCACCGACCCCTACCGGCCGGAACGGCTCGCCGAACACCGCGCCGTCGTCGTCGAAGCCGCCCGCCGCCTCTGCGCACCCGCCCCGGCAGCCCCGGCAGCCCCGGTCGGCCCGGCATAGCGACACGGCCGCCGCCGTGGCCACCCCGAGATCCTCTGTGCCGTGTTCGGGCGGGCGCCGGGGGTGCGGCCACCCTCCTGGTGCAGCGCGGCCGTTGCTCTTGAGGAACTCGCCCCATGGCTCTCAGCGGCAAGCCCGTGGTCGCCCATGCGTCGACTTCAACAGCCGTTCTCCACAGCCGATTTCTGCCTCAGAGGGCTGGGTGGGCCTTCTTGAGGCGTTGCCGGCGGATGAGGCTGCATGCCAGGGAGGCGAAGGCGTCGTGGAGTTGGTGAAGCTCCGCCTGTCGTACGCGTCGTACGCGAATTCGGCCGTCTGGCGTGCCCGCTACCGGTCGCCCGCGAGGAAGTTCTCCAGGATCTCGACGAACCGCGTCGGCTGCTCCTCGGCCGGGTAGTGGCCGCAGTCGTCGAGGACGACCCCCGTGACGTCGTCGGCCGCCAGCCGCATCGTCTGGGCGGCGTTCTCGCCGCTCCACAGCGCGCCGCCGACGCCGAGCACCGGCAGCGTCAGCCGGGTCTTGCCGCGCTGCTCGTTCTGCGCGATCGTCTCGTCCAGCGCCCGGTAGTACGCGAAGCTCGCCCGCAGCGCGCGAGGATCCGCGGTGATCGCGTCGACGTAGACATCGACGGCGTACGCGGGGATCGCGGTCGGCGTGGCGGCCTTGGTGGCGAACTGCCAGCCGAAGAAGAGCTGTTCCCGTCCCCGGACCAGTTCCTCGTTGAGGTCGTCGAGTCGGTTGAAGCCGAACTGCCAGAGCCTCTGGTTGGCCGCGGCCGGGCCGAAGAACGGCGGGGACGGCGTGAGACCGGGGATCACCGCTTCGACGATGGCGAGCCGGCCCACCCGCTCGGGGTGATCGGCGGCGAGGGCGTATCCGGTCCACGTGCCGATGTCGTGGCCGACCACGTCGAACCGGTCGTGCCCGAGCGCGGCCATCAGCGCGACCAGATCGGCGGCGAGCGTGCCGGCGTCGTACCCGTCGTCGGGCTTGTCGGAGAGCCCGGCGCCGCGCGAGTCGACGGCGACGACGGTGTGCCGGCGGGCGAGCGCGGGCATCACCTCCCGCCAGGCGTACCAGGTCTGGGGCCACCCGCCGATCAGCAGCAGCGCCGGGCCGTCCCCGCCGGTGACCGCGTGCAGCCGCAGCCCGTTCACCTCCACGAGCCGGCTGGTGAAGACGTCGAGGAATCCGTCGGGCAGTCGTAGCGAACTCAAGTTGGTCATGGCGGCGACCATACCCATCTTTGAACGATCGGTACAAGATGTGTAGAGTGACGGACCATGGCAGGCCGCAAGCAGTTCGACGTGGACGAGGCGCTCCGACGTGCGATGCACGTCTTCTGGCGCTGGGGTTATTCGGAGGCCTCGATCGATCGCCTGACCGAGGGCACGGGCCTGGGTCGGGGCTCGCTCTACGGCACCTTCGGCGACAAGAGCGCCCTCTTCCGCAAAAGCCTCGAACGGTACGCGCAGACCTACCACCCGCTGTACGAGCAGGCGCTGTCCGGCCCCCATCCGAGCCCGAGCGCCGTTGTGGCCGCCTACCTTCAGGTCGCCCTGAACCGCATCGCCGACCCGACGGTCCCGGACGGCTGCCTGGTCACGGTGTCGGCGACGCAGTTCCCGGCGCTCGACGCGGAGGGCCGGGCGATGGTCCGCGCCATGATCGACGTTGTGCGGGCGATGCTGGAGCAGGCGTTGCTGGCGGCGGGGGCCGGTGAGGAGGAGGCGGTGGAGCTGGCGTTGTGCACACTGGCGACGAACAAATCCCTGGCGGTGCTGAGCCGCGCCGGCTTCTCGGGCGAGGACCTGGCGACTGTCGCGGCGGCCGCTGCCAGGAATGCGAACGCTGTGCCGAATCGGCCGGCTGAACCGGCCGAACCGACTGGCTGAACCGGTCGAACCGGCTGGCTGAACCGGCCGGACCAGCCGAACCGGCGGGGCCGCGGTAGGCGGGAACGACTCCATCGTTGCCAATGGATCCACGGAGACCTTGGGGCAGTCGGCGGCTCGGCGGGAAATGACTCGGCCCAGCCCTCAGGCGAAGGGGGCGAAGCCGACCGAACCGTACGGCAGGCGCGGCGCATCCCCCGTGAGAGCTACCCGGACCGTCCCTGCGCGGGTGATTCGCGGATTCCGGTGGATTTCTAGCGTGGTCGTCAGGTCGGTCGCCGTCGGAGTGGCCGTCGCCGCAGGGAGGCCACGATGAGCACGCCGTCCGCCGCACACGACGACGCAGGGTCCCGCCCGGACGAGGACGGTGGCGGCCGGGGCGACCGGGGTGGTCGTCTCGGCCGGATCGTCCGCGCTCCGCTCGGCTGGATGCTGACGGGTTTGGTGGGTGTCGGCCTGGTCTCGGGGCTGACCGCGACCGGCCCCGGTCCGGTGCCGGTGCTGGGCGCGGTCGCGGCGGTCGCCGTGTACTGGGTGGTGATGCGCCGGGTCGCGGGACGCTCCACCCCGGAGATCGCCCGGCAGGGGGCCGGCCGGGAGGCGCTGTACGGCGGTGCGGTCGGCCTGGGCTTCGTCCTGGTCTCCGCCCTCCTGATCACGGTGTTCGGGGGCTACTCGTTCTCCTGGGCGGGCAACGGCTTCTTCTCCGTCGTCTGGTCCGCCGCGATGGTGCAGGCCGGCGCCGCGGTCACCGAGGAGCTGATGTTCCGCGGTCTCGCCCTCCAGGCTCTGGAACAGCGGTGGGGCAGCCGGGCCGCCATCGTGATCACCGGCCTGTTCTTCGGCGTCGCCCACCTGGCTGCTCCGGGAGCCGGCCTGTGGAGCGCGCTCGCCATCGCCCTGGAGGCCGGTGTGATGCTCGGCGTCGCGTTCCTGTGGCGTCGTAGCATCTGGTTCGTCGCGGGCCTGCACTTCGCCTGGAACACCGCCGAGCAGCTGCTCGGCATCCCGGTCTCCGGACACACTCCCAAGGGCCTGTTCACGGTCGACACCCACGGCTCCGCCCTGCTCAGCGGCGGCACCTTCGGTCTGGAGGCGTCGATCGTGCCCGTCCTCATCGGTGTGCTGCTCACCGTCCGGATGGTCGTCCTCGCCGGCCGGAGCGGCGGTCTGCGGCCCCGGCGTCCCGTCCAGCGCTGAGACAGGCCGCCGCACGGGACACCGGCTGATCGATCGGAGGGAGAGGCAAGCGATGTTCCATCAGGGCCTTTCGCGGACACCGTGGTTGCGGGTACCGCTGGATCGGTGGAAGGAGCAGGACGCCTTCCTCAAGGACGGTGCCCTCGCCCTGGCGCTCACCGTGCTGGCCTTCGTGCCGACCCTGTCGGCCATCGGGGCGCAGATCGGCGATCTGCCCGAGCGGCCGGCGGACGCGCTGAGCCTCGGACTGATCCTGGTTCTGGCCCAGACCCTGCCGCTGGCGGCCCGCCGCCGCTGGCCCGCGGGATGTCTGGCTGTCGTAGCCGCCGCGTTCGCCGTGCATCAGGCGCTGGGTTACGCGACGACGTTCGGCAGCATGGGGCTGTATCTGGCGCTGTACTCGGCCGGAGCCCATCAGGTCCGCTTCCGCCGAGGTCTGGCGGCCGTGGCGAGTGCGGGGTATGTGGTGCTGGCCGTCGTCCTGCACCGGCTCGGCTCCCCGCAGGACACGACGGACTATCTCGCCTTCTATCTGGTGCTGGCCGCGGTCCGGCTGGTGGGGAGCGGTGTGCGCAAGCGGCGCGGCGAAGAGGCGGAACGGCGGCGGCTGGCCGCCGAGTTGGCCACGGCCGCCGAGCGGGCGCGGATCGCCCGGGAGCTGCACGACGTGGTCACCCACCATGTGACGGCGATGGTGGTGCAGGCGGACGCGGCACAGTTCCTGATCACGTCCGCGCCGGAACGGGCCACTACGGGAATGGCCTCCGTCAGCGACACCGGCCGCCGGGCCCTGACGGAACTGCGGTATCTGCTCGGGGTGTTGGAGGCGACCGGCGAGTCCGCGACTGCCGGGTCCACGACTGCCGGGTCCACGACTGCTGGGTCTACGACTGCCGGATCCACGACCGGTGGGTCCGCGACCGACGGCCCCGCCCCTGAGAGCTCCTCGCACGGGAGCCGGGGCCCCGCCCTCGGCCGACTGGGAGACCTCGTCGAGCAGGCCCGCAGGTCGGGTCAACCGGTGGAGTTCAGCGAGCGGGGCGAGCGGCAACTCCGGGGCGTGGACGTGGAGTTGGCCGCGTACCGGGTGGTACAGGAAGCGCTCACCAACGCGATGAAGTACGCGACCGGGCCACGGGTCCTCGCCGTCGCCGAGGTTCTCGCACTCGAAGCCGTAGAAGTGCCGGTTGCCGTCGGTGTTGGCCTCGTTGTCGTGCGGCAGCGCCTTTTCGGCGATCACCGCGCGCAGGACGTC
>NZ_JBLTJC010000293.1:0-13153 GCF_048158785.1 Streptomyces colwelliae
CGTCTCAGGGGACGGTCCGGGAGGCGTCTCAGGAGGCGTCTCAGAAGGCGGTTCGGGAGACGCGGAGGCGGGTTCTGGGGACGGCGGCGACGGGGGGCCGTGAGGCGCGGGCGCCCCATACGGCACCCCCGGGCGCGCGGCTCGTTCGGGCGTTCGCTACTTTGGCAGTGTGGACAAGAAGAACGCCCTGCGCGCCGGTGCCCTGGCTGCCGGTACGACGCTGATGATGCTGCTCATGACGTCCCCCGCGCTCGCGCTCACCCGCGACGACGGTGACGACCCGGGCCACGGCCTGAGCGTCGTCGAGACGCTGGGGCTCTACGTCCTGTGCCCGCTCGCCCTGTTCGCGGTCATCGCGGGCCTCGTCATGGCGCTGGACAAGTCCAAGGACCGTGCGCCGAAGGCCAAGTCCGGCAAGACCGGCACCGCCGTCGACGCCAAGGTCTGACCTCACCTTTTCCGGAAGGCGCCCACATCACCCACAGCGGTGAGGCGGGCGCCTTCGGCATGTCCTACGGCAGGTTCCCCGGCGGGTCCGCTCACGGGCTCGGTGCCGTGAGATAACGCTGCACCGTGGGCCCGAGCCAGGCCACGACCTCCTCGCGGGCCAGTGCCACGGTTGGCGGGAAGCGCAGTACGTAGCGGGTGAGCGCGAGCCCCAGGAGCTGGGAGGCGACCAGCCCGGCACGCGCCGCGGCCTGCTCCGGGTCGGGGCACGCCTGCCGCACGACCGGCATCACTTGGTCCCGGAAGGTGGCCTGCATCCGCTCGGCCCCACGCTTGTTCGTGGCGCCGACCCGGAGCATCGCCGTCAGCTCCTCGTTCTCCTCCCACATGGCGAGGAAGTGCGCCACCAGGGCGTGCCCCACCTCGTCCCGCGCGGTCGCGGCGAGGTCCGGCAGCCGCAGATCGTAGGAGACGGCCGCCGCGAACAGGCCCTCCTTGTTGCCGTAGTAGCGCATCACCATCGACGGGTCGATGTGTGCGTCCTTGGCGATGGCGCGGATGGTGGCGCGCTCGTAGCCGTCGGTGGCGAAGCGCTCGCGGGCGGCTTCGAGGATGGCGGTGCGGGTGGCGTCGGAGCGGCGGGTGCCGGTGCCTGTGCTGGCGCCGGTGCCGGTGTCTGTGCCGACGCCTGTGCCGGTTTCGGAATCCGGGCCGCTGCTGGTGCTGGTGCTGTCGTTCATGCCAACGAGCGTAGGCCAACAGTTGTTGACAGTCCAGGGAGCGAGTCTTATGTTGGCCAACGAGCGTTGGCAAGCAAGCGTAGGCAAACAAGTGTTGGCAAACAGGTGTTGACCCCGGGAGGTCACCATGAACCGCACTGTCATCGTCGTCGGCTCCGGCCCCACCGGCCTGCTCCTGGCCGGTGACCTCGCCACCGCCGGCGTCCCGGTCACCGTGCTGGAGAAGCGCCCGCGGAAGATCAGCAACCTGTCCCGCGCCTTCGTCCTGCACGCCCGCGCCCTGGAGCAGCTCGACGCCCGAGCCCTCGCCGACGAGCTCGAAGCCGTGGGTCAACCCCTCGACAGGCTCCGCCTGTTCGGCCGCCTCACCGTCGACCTGACCACACTCCCCTCCCGCTTCAACCACCTCCTCGTCCTCCCGCAGTACGAGGTGGAGAAGGCGCTGCTGCGGCGCGCGGTCGAGGCGGGGGCGGACTTCCGGTACGAGACCGAGATGACCGGGCTGGCGCAGGACGCGGACGGCGTGACCGTCGAGGTGCGCGGGCCCGGTGGGGTGACCGAGTCGCTGGGCGCGGCGTACGTCGTCGGGGCGGACGGGATGCGCAGCGCGGTGCGGGACGCGATCGGGCTGCCCTTCCCCGGGCGCTCGGTCATCCGTTCCGTGGTCCTCGCGGACGTGCGGCTCGACGAGAAGCCCGAGACCCTGCTCACCGTGGCCACTGTCGGCGACGCCTTCGCCTTCATCGCGCCCTTCGGCGACGGCTACTACCGCGTCATCGGCTGGAACCGCGCGCATGACGTTCCGGACGGCGAGCCCCTCGACCTCGACGAGGTCAGGGAGATCGCGCGGCTCGCCCTCGGCCGTGACTTCGGGATGCGCGACGCCCGCTGGATGTCCCGCTTCCACAGTGACGAACGCCAGGCGCCCGCCTACCGGGTGGGCCGCGTGTTCCTCGCGGGCGACGCCGCGCACGTCCACACCCCGGCCGGCGGCCAGGGCATGAACACCGGCCTCCAGGACGCGGCCAACCTCGGCTGGAAGCTGGCCGCGGTGATCGACGGCCACGCGCCCGTGACCCTCCTCGACACCTACCAGTCCGAGCGCCACCCCGTCGGCAGGGCGGTCCTCCGCAGCAGCGGCGGCATCGTCCGCCTCGCCATGGCCAAGCGCCCCTGGACCCTCGCCCTGCGCGCGGCCCTCACCACGGTCCTCGACCACGCGGCCCCGGCCCGCCGCAAGGCCCTCGGTCAACTCACCGGCATCGGCTACACCTACCCGGCACCCCGAGGCTCCCACCGCCTTGTCGGCACCCGGGCCCCGGACGTGACCCTCGCCGGCGGCACCCGCCTCTACGAGGCGCTGCGCGGCGGCCGCTTCGTACTGATCACCCCGGAGCCGTACGAGAACCGGGCCACCCGCAAGAACCGGCTGACCGTGGAGCACTGGGCGAGCGACCGTCGTACGGCACTGCTGGTCCGGCCCGACGGGTACGTGGCCTGGGCGGCCGACACCGCCGACCCGTCCGCGGTCGGGGCGGCGGTCGCCGAGCACGTCGAGTGTGGACACAACTGATCGCCATCCCAGTCGAGTTGGGATGGGGCCGAGGTTCTGGTCAGGTGAGGTGTGAGTGTGAGTGAGGGGGTGTCACCGGACGGGAGCGCAGGTGTGGTGGGGGCAGGTGCAGCGGGGCACGAGCAGGATCCCGCGACCATGAGGCCCCGGGCGACCCCAAGGCGAGCCTCGGCCCAGATGACCCGTCAACCGACATCGCGCCGAGTACAGTTGACCCTGGAGACCAACCCATCCGCGCTCCCTGGGACCCGACGTTTCCCGGGCAGGGTCAACGGGCCAGCTCAAGCCCTGGAGACCACGCGTGCGATGAATCCCGCGTGGCGCTAAAGGGAGGATCGCCAAGCGCAGCCCTGGCAAGGCACCGAGAGCCAAGACACGTCGGCACGGCCTCAGCAGGACCACACGTATGTGGTGGTCGGGCTGAGTGCTGCACGCCGCAGAGCCCCCGACCGCCACCCGAAATGGGAAAGGTCGGAAGTGAAGCTCAATCTCGGTGTCAAGGTGCTGATCGTCATCATCTGCGCCCTGGTCTCCATCATTGTCGGCATTGTGGCTGGACTCATCAGCCACAAGACCAACACCCCCATGGGACCCGCGTTCCTCTTCGGCGGGGGTGCGTTCGCGGGTTCGCTGACCCTGTGCCTGCTCGTGATGAGTTCGCTCGGGGTGCTGTGACCCAGCGCGCCCACAACGTCATCAACTCGGGTTCAGCGCGCGCTTGGCGGCGTTGATGACGTTGTGGGCGTCAGCTCCGTAGACGGCCGACTCGCTGAGGGTCTGCCAGACGCGCAGGTAGGTGGCGACGCTGGCCGAGTCGTCGAGCCACAGTTCCGCGTGCCAGTCCTCAACGATCACGAGGCGTTCGTCGTAGACCCAGAAGCTGTTGCCCGGCCAGATCTTCAGCGAGGCGCTGAACGGGATGATGCCGAGTTCGACGGTGTCCAGGCCGATGACGCCAGCGAGGTGATGGAGCTGCGTAGCGAGGACAGAGGGCGGGCAGACCAGGGAGCGCAAAGAGCCTTCCCACATCATGATCCGGTACTTGCGGCCTCGCTGGTACAGCATCTCCTGCCGCTGGATTCGGGCACGTACGGCGTCCTCCGTGTCCCGTGGCGACCGCATGAGTTCGGCGTGCCGGACGAAGACATGCCGGGCGTAGTCCGGGATTTGCAACATGCCGGGGATCAGGCAGTTTTCCCACATGGTGAGGACCTGCGTTCGCTCATGTTCCGCTGCGGCGGCATCCTGGACGGACTTGTGCCCTGAGGTCAGTTGGCGACGCCATGAGCGGATGTGCGACTCGAACCCCGCCAGCCTGGCCCGCAGTTCGTCATACGCGGCAGGCTGGCCGCATGCCTCGGCCCACTGCTGAAGGTCCTCGGGGGTGGCCGTCTGCTTGCCCAACTCCAGCTTCGAGACCTTCGAGTTGGGCCAGCCGAGTTTCCGGGCGAGCGCGGTACCGGTGAGCCGACCGTCAGAGGCCGTGAGCCGAAGTTCTCTCAGGCGCACGCCGAGCCCTTCGCGGGCCTGCTGATAGTCCGTGCTCACCGGCACCCACCTGCTTAGTCTCCCTTCGCAGCCACGTGTGCCGCGAAGTCCTTGTACGGAACGGCGTAGTGCCGCGCGATGTCGTGCAGCCGGTTGTACTGGTTGACGCGCGCCGGCTCCGAGATCAGCTCGGCACCCGTGAGGTTGTCATCATCGTCGAAGATGCACAGGGCGACGATGTGTGAGTCGAAGATCCAGAAGTCTTCGTCAGGGAGGTTGACGCGCTTGGCGTCCTCGCGCCACATGTTGCGGACCTCTTCGCCCAACGCATCGTTGTACTCGGCGTGCGCGAGCAGGTATCGCTGTCCCTCAGTCGGCGGGTCGTCGACGATCCGGACGCGTCCGACGTCCGCGCCGTCCTGCGTCTTGGGGTGGATGGTGCGGGCCCACGGTCCTTCCATGTCTCACGTCGGCGTCTCACCACGGGCGAACTGCGCGTAGGTGTCGGTCTGTTCGTCGACCGTGTAGCGGCGGCGCATCTCCAGGTGCCACGCGCTGTGCTGGAAGTTCTCGAACAGCCGGGCGAAGGTCGCCGGGTCGAGGATGCGCGGTTCGGTCTCGCGGTCCTTCGGCCCGAAGTCGATCAGCGCGTTGCGGGGCATGACGATCGGGATCTCGTCCTTGTCGATGTGCTGAAGCTGGGCGAGTGCCTCGGGGTCGGTGAGGCACGGCCCGTGCACGATGACCTCGCCCGTGTCGAGATCCTCGTGAATCGCGGGGCAGGAACCGCCACCGCTGCCCGTTCCGTTGAAGCGCAGTCGTCGAGCCATGATCAGAGTCCCTTCGCCGGAGGCTGATCACCCCAGCATCACCAGGCTGCACGCCCTGGGCCATGGGTTCCCACCACCTTCGTGAGAAAAACTGAGCCAAGCAAGAGAGGGTGCGAGAAAAATCGAGAAAACAGCCTGTCGCGCCCCAATCCCTCGTCCCTAGCGTCCCGTTCATGGCAACGAAGAAACCGGCGGACGTCGACCCTCATGCGGCGGTTGAGTCCCTGCGAGCAGCACTGACCGAGTACGGAATCGTCTTCCCCTCCCTGAGAGTCGAACCCGCGTCCCCTGACCTGAAGCTCGTTGAGCTGGGGCGTGTGCGTGCCGACGTGGCCGATCGCCTGGCCCGAGCGCTTCAGCGAGGGGGCCATGAGTGACGACACACGAGAAGCCGCCGACGATGCTCGCGCACGGCGAGCTGCCCTACCCGGCGGGAACGCTCGTCGAGGACACCGCGCACCAGCGGACCGGCGAACTGGTCGGCGTGATTGAGGAGCGCCTCAAGGGGTCGGGCAAGGTGATCAGCCGACAGGCGTTCCTACGGCCCAAGGGTGGCGGCGTGGAATGGGACGTGCCGCTCACCCGAATCAAGGTCGCTCGGGGTGACGAGTGACCACCCCAACCAGGGTGGCTGCCCTCGTGGGGCCTGGTGACCACATTGGCTACGAGGGGCAGTGGCGCACGGTGAAGACCGCGAAGACCGACATTGGCGCGATGGGCGGCCTGTTCGTGGTCGTCGCCTGGGAGGAGGGCGGCACCGACCGATTCCACGCGGGTGACGAGCTGGTGGTGGGCACCCCGGAGCGGCCCCCGGCCACGGCGTAGGACCGTCGTGGGGTCTCCATCGCTCTTCCTGGACATAGAGACGCCCCACCGGTACTCGCGCCCGGCGGGGCGTCTGTGTGCGCTCCCGTGGCCGTCCGTGGGCTCAGGCGGCGATGGCCACCCGGAACCGGATCGGAGCCGGAGCGACACCCCCGGAAAGAGGTGTGGGAAGACCCTCAGTGAGTCCGCCGTCTACGGCTCAGACGCCCACAATGTCATCAACGCCGCTCGGTCGAGGTGAGCAACTTCCTGAGCAGGTCGGCCAGTTGGGTCGCCTGTTCGGGGGTGAGGCCGGAGAGGGCTGCCGTCTGGGTGGCGAGGCCGGAGCCGACCGCCTCGTCGATCAGTGTCAACCCCTTCTCTGTCAGGGTGACTTGGAGGCCGCGGCGGTCGTGCGGGTCGGGGGAGCGGCGGAGGAGGCCGGCCCGTTCCAGTTTGTCGAGGCGGCCGGTCATGCCGCCCGTGGTGAGCATCAGGGTCGCGGAGAGCTCGCGCGGCGAGAGCGTGTACGGCTCGTCGGCCCGGCGCAGGGTCGCGAGGACGTCGAACTCGCCGCGTGAGATGCCGTACGGCAGGTACGCCTTCTCCATGCGGTCGCCCATGGCCCGGGAGAGCCGGAAGATCCGCCCGAAGACCTCCATCGCGGCGGTGTCGAGGTCGGGCCGCACCGCCGCCCACTGCTCGACGATCGCGTCGACGGGGTCCTTGTCGCTCATGGGGTGAGTATCCGCCGGTCAGCGGGTCGGTCGCAAGAAAGTGGATCACGGGTTAGTGGCTTGATGCTAAGTTGCTTAGCTGTAAGCTAATTACCGCCGACCTACTTCGATCTGCTTCGGCCTCTGCCGGCCCCTGCTGAAAGGCGCGTCCACCATGGCCAGCCGCCCGGTCCTGACGGCCGCTCTCACCGCCCTCGCCCCCGTCTCCTGGGGCACCACCTACGCCGTCACCACCCAGTTCCTCCCGCCCGACCGCCCCCTCTTCACCGGCCTGATGCGCGCCCTCCCCGCCGGTCTGGTGCTCCTCGCGCTCGCCCGCGTGCTGCCGCGCGGTGCCTGGTGGTGGAAGGCGACGGTGCTCGGCGCGCTGAACATCGGCGCCTTCTTCCCGCTGCTGTTCCTGTCCGCGTACCGGCTCCCCGGCGGCATGGCCGCGGTCGTCGGCTCGATCGGGCCGCTGCTCGTCGTGGGCCTCTCGGCGGGCCTGCTGGGACAGCGGCCGACGGCCCGGAGCGTGCTCACCGGCGCGATCGCGGCCTTCGGCGTCAGTCTCGTCGTACTGAAGGCGGCCGGAGCGCTCGACCCGGTCGGCGTGCTCGCGGCCCTCGCGTCCACCGCCTCGATGTCCACCGGCACCGTCCTGACCAAGCGCTGGGGCCGCCCCGAGGGTGTCGGCCCGCTGGCCCTCACCGGGTGGCAGCTCACCGCGGGCGGGCTGCTGATCGCGCCGGTCGCCTTCCTGGTCGAGGGGGCGCCACCCGCGCTCGACGGCCGGGCAATCGGCGGCTACCTGTACCTCGCGCTGGCGAACACGGCGATCGCGTACTGGCTCTGGTTCCGGGGTATCGGCCGGCTCTCCGCGACCCAGGTCACCTTCCTCGGTCCGCTCTCCCCGCTGACCGCGGCGGTCGTCGGCTGGGCGGCGCTCGGGCAGGCGCTCGCGCCGGTGCAGGTGGTCGGGATGGCGGTGGCGTTCGGGGCGACGGTGTTCGGGCAGATCGGTACGCGTACCCCTCGCGTTCTCGTTCGGGGGGTAGCGTCACGCGGGAACACCGTGACGCAACGCCGGAGGCGCTCGTGGCCGAAGAGTCCTGCCCCAGTTGTGGCAAGCCGCTCACCGCACGGGCGGGCCGTACCGGCCGGCGTTCCGTGTACTGTTCCGCCGCCTGCCGGCAGAAGGCCTACCGGGAGCGGCAGGGCGGTGGTGGCGGGGTCGGAGTCGACGGGCTGATCAAGGAGATCGGGCGCCAGGTCGAGGAGTTGGTGCCGCAGCCGCCTTCCGTCTTCTACTCCGGCGTGACGGAACTGTCGTCGTCCGTCGCACGGCTCCGGCGGGTGGCGCGGACGGCGCGGGACACCGCTCAGGAATCCGTCACGCCCATGCCCGTTACGGAAGTCGCGGGGCTCGCGGAAGTCCCCGTGGACGAAGGCGAGTTCGCCGCCCTCGTCGAGTCCCACCGCCGGGAGATCCAGGTCCACTGCTACCGCATGACCGGGTCGTACGACGACGCCGAGGACCTGGTCCAGGAGACGTTCCTGCGGGCCTGGCGGGCCCGGGACACCTTCGAGGGGCGGGCCGGTGCCCGCACCTGGCTGTACCGCATCGCCACCAACGCCTGCCTGGACTTCCAGCGCCGTACGGCCCGCCGCCCGAAGCGCTACGAACCGCTGCCCGGCATGAACCACGGCGGCGGGGAGCCACCCGCCCGCATCACGTGGCTACAGCCGTACCCCGACGACGAGTTGCCCTCCGCCGAGGAGCAGCCGGAAGCCGCCGCGGTCTCCCGCGAGACCCTCGAACTGGTCTTCCTGGCCGCCGTCCAGCACCTCCCGCCGCGCCAGCGCGCGGTGTTGGTGCTGCGGGACGCGCTCGGGCTGACCGCCGTGGAGACCGGCGAGGCCCTCGACATGACCGTGGCCTCGGTCAACAGCGCGCTGCAACGGGCCCGCCCCACCCTGCGCGACCGGCTGCCCGGCTGGCGTGCGGACTGGACGGCCGACGGGCCCACCGAGCACCAACGCACCCTGGTCAAGCGGTACATGGCCGCCGCCGAGCGCCTCGACCTGTCCGAGGTCGCCGCGCTGCTCAGCGAGGACGTCACGCTCACCATGCCGCCGAACCCGTTCTGGTTCACCGGCCGGGACGCGCTCGTGGAGTTCCTGAGCGTCAGCCTCGACGCCGACTCGCCCATGTTCCTGGGCCATTGGCGCCATCTCCCCGCCCGCGCCAACGGCCAGCTGGCGGCCGGGGGTTACGTCCGCAGGCCTGGTACGACCGTCTACCGCGCCCAAGTTCTCGACGTGCTCCGCTTCGACGCCGACGACCGGATCGTGGAGATCACCTCCTTCGAACCGCACCTGTTCCCGGCCTTCGGACTGCCGCTGCGGCTGTGAGCGATGCGGGGTGACCGATGAGCGGTGGGCTCCTTGTGCGTCTGTATGGCCGACACGAACGACACACGACTCGCCAGGAGTTCACCATGCTGCTCACCGACAAGACCGCGGTCGTCTACGGCGCCGGCGGCTCGATCGGCGGTGCGGTCGCCCGCGCCTTCGCCGCCGAGGGAGCCCGCGTCCACCTCGTGGGACGCACCCGGGAGACGCTGGAGGCCGTGGCCAGTGACATCAAGGACGCCGAGGTGGCCGTCGTCGACGCCCTCGACGAGACGGCGGTCACGGAACACCTCGCCCGCGTCGGGGACGTGGACGTGTCCTTCAACCTCGTCTCGCGCGGCGACGTGCAGGGCCTGCCGATCACCGACATGCCCGTCGACGACTTCCTGCGGCCGGTGATCAACGGCACCCGCGCCAACTTCATCACCGCCCGCGCCGCCGCCCGTCGCATGGCCGAACGCGGCAGCGGTGTCGTCCTCACCCTCAACAGCGGTTCCGCGCACGGCAGTCCGATGATGGGCGGCACCGGTCCCGCCGACGCGGCGACCGACAGCCTCGTGCGCAACCTGGCGATGGAACTGGGCCCGCGCGGGGTGCGCGCCGTAGGACTGTGGGCCGCCGGCATCCCCGAGACCCTCACGGTCGAGAAGCTCGCCAAGGTCAACTCCGACCTCGACGAGGCGGCGATCCAGGGCATCCTCGACCACCTGTCGAGCCTGCGCATGACCCGCCGCAACCCCACCCTCGCCGAGATCACCGCCACCGCCGTGTTCCTCGCCTCGGACCACGCGGCGGGCATCACCGGCACGTTCGTGAACGTCACCGGCGGGATGTTCCCGGGCTGACGGCATGTTCCCGGGGTGAGCGGACGACGAAGGGCGCCCGGCGGATCGCCGGGCGCCCTTCGTCGTCGTAGAACCGGTTACGAAGCGGCCGTGTCCGCGGCCTGGGCCTTCAGGGCGCGCTCGACGCCCGAGCGGGACTCCGAGACCAGGCGGCGCAGGGCCGCGTTGGGCTCGGCGGACGTCAGCCAGGTGTCCGTGCGGTCCAGGGTGTCCTGGGAGACCTGGATCGACGGGTAGAGGCCGATCGCGATCTGCTGGGCGATCTCGTGCGAACGGGTGTCCCAGGCCCCCTTGACCGCCTCGAAGTACTTCTCCGTGTACGGCGCCAGGAGTTCGCGCTGGTCGGTCTGGACGAAGCCCGAAATGACCGCTTCCTGAAGGGCGTTGGGAAGCTTGTCGGACTCGACGACCTGCGCCCAGGCCTCCGCCTTCGCCTCCTCGGTCGGGCGGGCGGCACGGGCGGTCGCCGCGTGACGCTCACCGGCGGCCGTCTTGTCCCGCTCGTACTCGCCGGTGATCTCCGCTTCGTCGAACCGGCCCACGGACGCGAGGCGTTCGACGAACGCCCAGCGCAGTTCGGTGTCGACGGCCAGGCCCTCGATCGTCTGGGTGCCCTCCAACAGGGCGTCCAGCAGGTCGAGTTGCTCCGGCGTACGGGCCGTGGACGCGAACGCGCGGGCCCACGCCAGCTGGTGGTCGCCGCCCGCCTCCGCGGAGCGCAGGTGCGCCAGCGCGGCGTCCGTCCAGCGGGTGAGCAGGGCGTCGCGGGCGGCCGGGTCGGCGTACAGCTCGATCGCGAGCTTCACCTGCCGCTGGAGCGACTGCACGACGCCGATGTCGGACTCCTTGCCGATGCCCGACAGGACGAGGGAGAGGTAGTCACGGGTGGCGAGTTCGGCGTCCCGGGTCATGTCCCAGGCCGAGGCCCAGCACAGGGCGCGGGGCAGCGAGGACTCGAAGTCGCCGAGGTGCTCGGTGACGAACGCGAGGGACTGCTCGTCGAGGCGGACCTTCGCGTACGACAGGTCGTCGTCGTTGAGCAGGACCACGTCCGGGCGACGCTTGCCCACCAGCTGCGGTACGGCGGTGAGTTCGCCGTCCACGTCCAGCTCGACGCGCTCGTCGCGGACCAGCTTGCCGGTCTCTTCGTCGAGTTCGTACAGGCCGACCGCGATGCGGTGCGGGCGGAGTGTGGGCTCGCCCTTCGCGCCCTCCGGGAGCGCCGGGGCCTGCTGCCGGATCGCGAAGGCGGTGATGACGCCGTCGGCGTCGGTCTCGATCTCCGGACGCAGGATGTTGATGCCGGCCGTCTCCAGCCACAGCTTCGACCAGGTCTTCAGATCACGCCCGGAGGTCTCCTCCAGCGCGCCGAGGAGGTCGGAGAGCCGGGTGTTGCCGAACGCGTGCCGCTTGAAGTACGCCTGCACGCCCGCGAAGAACTCGTCCATGCCGACGTACGCGACGAGCTGCTTCAGGACGCTCGCGCCCTTGGCGTACGTGATGCCGTCGAAGTTGACGAGCACGTCGTCGAGGTCGTTGATCTCGGCCATGATCGGGTGGGTGGACGGCAGTTGGTCCTGCCGGTAGGCCCACGTCTTCATGGAGTTGGCGAAGGTCGTCCAGGAGTGCGGCCAGCGCGACTGGGGGGCGTACGCCTGGCAGGCGGCCTCCGCGTAGGTGGCGAACGACTCGTTCAGCCACAGGTCGTTCCACCACTCCATGGTGACCAGGTCGCCGAACCACATGTGGGCCAGCTCGTGCAGGATCGTGGCGGCCCGCACCTCGTACGCGGCGTCGGTCACCTTGGACCGGAACACGTACTGGTCCCGGATGGTGACGGCACCGGCGTTCTCCATGGCGCCCGCGTTGAACTCCGGGACGAACAGTTGGTCGTACTTCTTGAAGGGGTACTGGTAGGCGAACTTCTCCTGGAACCAGTCGAATCCCTGCCGCGTGACCTCGAAGATCGCGTCCGAGTCGAGGTACTCGGCGAGCGAGGGCCGGCAGTAGATGCCCAGCGGCACGCTCTGCCCGTCCTTCTCGTACACGCTGTGCACGGAGTGGTACGGCCCGACGATCAGCGCGGTGATGTACGTCGAGATGCGCGGCGTCGGCTCGAACACCCAGGTGTCGTCCCGGGGTTCGGGCGTCGGGGAGTTGGAGACGACGGTCCAGCCGGAGGGCGCCTTCACGGTGAACTGGAAGGTGGCCTTGAGGTCCGGCTGCTCGAAGGACGCGAACACGCGGCGCGCGTCCGGCACCTCGAACTGGGTGTACAGATAGGCCTGTTGGTCGACGGGGTCGACGAACCGGTGAAGTCCCTCACCGGTGTTGGTGTAAGCGCAGTCCGCGACCACGCGCAGGACGTTGGGTCCCTCCAGCAGCCCGGCCAGGGCGATCCGCGAGTCCTTGAAGACCTCGTCGGGGTCGAGCGGGTCGCCGTTCAGCGTCACCTCGTGGACCGTCGGGGCCACCAGGTCGATGAAGGACGCGGCACCGCCTTCGGCACCGGCCGCCGTTACGTCGAAGCGCACCGTCGTCGCGGACCTGTAGGTCCCGCCCTCCTGCGCGCCGGAGAGGTCGAGATCGATCTCGTACGAGTCAACGGTGAGCAGCGTTGCCCGCTGCCGCGCCTCTTCGCGAGTCAGGTTTGTGCCAGGCACGCGGTCATCTCCTCGTTATGTGTGGGTTGCGCCATCCTTCCACGGGACCTGCGGAGAACGCGATGTCCGTATCCCGCCGGTGAGCGGGGCGAACGAGCGCGAGCCTGGTGTCATGACGACGTACACGCCACGGCCCATCGACCCCACGGTCCTGAAGGAGCTGCGCTCTGCTGACGATGCGGGGCGCCGAATGGTTCCCGTACTCGATGAGGAAGGAGGCGCTCCGCTCCGCTGCTGCCTGCGCCGCAGCGAGCCCGGGGAGCGGATCGCCCTCGTCTCGTACGCCCCGCTACGGCGCTGGGCCGCGGAAACGGGCGCGCGGCCGGGGGCGTACGACGAGCAGGGGCCGGTGTTTATCCACGCGGAGGAGTGCGCGGGGCCTGCGGCCGGCTCCGGGTATCCGTTCGCGAACGCCCACCGCGTGCTGCGTCGCTACTCGGCCGAGGGTCACATCCTGGGCGGCGAGCTGGTCGACGCCCTCGACGACGAGGTCTTCCGGAACGCGTTCGACGACCCGTCCGTGGCACTGGTCCACGTCCGGGCCGTCGAGTACGGCTGCTTCCTCTACGAGGTACAGCGGCCCACATTCAGCCCCTCCGGCGTTTGAGGAGCGGGGGTCCAGGGGGCAGAGC